>JBAXBT010000154.1:0-4010 GCA_037141875.1 Candidatus Riflemargulisbacteria bacterium | reverse complement strand
AATTGTTCTGACATCAGCGCAACTATTATTCCAAAGCTAGAGAAGGTAACACTAATGGTTACAGAAAAGAAGATAAACATTAGAAAGTTATGAATATTTAAGGGAGAAAAGAATAAACTTACTAAGCAGATTAGTCCACTAACTATTGCGCTTACAACAAAAGCACCAACAGTACTAGCAAGGATTTTTTCAAAGTTGCTAATAGGAGTTATCATGTCGTTTTCTATCATTTTGGTATAACGTGAATAAAAGATAGAGAAAGACGTATGAGAATAGGCGACTGTAATTAAGTTCATAATTACTATTCCTGGAACCAAGAAGGTTATATATGAAATATCACCTATTACGGAGATGTTTTTGCCTAATGTCGATCCAAAAATAAGTAGGTATAGAAAACTGGATAATACTGGAGATAAGATAGTTTGATTTATAATTCTAGTAAAACGTATAAACTCTCTTCTCATGAGAGCATGGAAACTAATCGGATTTACTATCATTTGTATGCTCCTTATATAGCTTTTCCAAGTTACTTGTTTTTCGAACGTCAGTTTTAATGTTTTCTCCAATATGTTTTATTTGACCGTCATTAATGATTGCGATTGTGTCACATAAATGTTCAGCTTCTTCTAGATAATGGGTGGTAAGTAAAATAGTTGTTCCAGATTTATTCAGTTCTTCAAGTAGGCTCCATAGTTCATGCCTTAATTCAACGTCTAAGCCAGATGTTGGTTCATCAAGAATTAATATTTTAGGTTCGTGAACAAGAGCTTTGGCAACCGCTACTCGTCGTTTCATTCCACCAGATATTCTGTCTGTGTAGGCATTAGCTTTTTCAGTTAGCCCTAATTGAGCTAATAATTTAGGAATCTTATTTTTTAAATATTTAGAATCTTTGCCAAAATAACCACCGGATAATCTTAATTCTTCTTTTACAAACAAGAATGAATCAAGCTTATATTCCTGAGGGGAGAGTCCAATCATGCTTCTGGTGAATTGAAAATCCTTATTAACGTCTTTGCCAAAAACAAGAATTTCTCCAGAATTAGCATCGCATAATCCTGTAATAAGATTGATAAGCGTGGATTTCCCCGCTCCATTAGGTCCTAGTAGGCCGAAGAATGAACCTTCCTTTATTTCTAAATCTACGCCTTTTACAGCTTCTACATCAATAGATTTCTTAACTTTATAGGTTTTGAAGACATTTTTTATTGATATAGCACTGTTCATAGTAATGCTATTTTATTACAGAACTTGGATTTGCAACATCTAGAAATAATAGGAAAAAATAGCTCTTGATTTCGTGTACCGTTCGGTATAGTATATTGATATGTCAAATAAAGAAAAATTAAAAGAAATAGCCTTAGAGCTATTCTCAACAAGAGGCTACAATGCTGTTGGCGTGCAGGATATTGTCGATAGCGTAGGAATAACAAAACCTACATTGTATTATTATTTTGGTAACAAACATGGCTTATTAACTGAGGTTATTAAAAAAGATTTTGATACTTTATTAGGTGATCTACAACTTGCATCTGATTATAAAGGTGATTTTGTGAAATCTATCCGAAATACCATTTCTAGTTTTTTTAAGTTTTCTACTAAACACTCAATATTTTTTAGATTGTATTTAACTTTATCTTACTCGCCGCAAGAAAGTGAGGCTTATCAAGTTATTCGACCTTATAATTTGAAACTTAAAGAAACAATTACCAAATTGTTTGTAAGTGCAGTGCCTTCGAATGGTAACTTGAAAGGACACGAAGAAATGTTGTCTAATGCTTTGATTGGATTATTGAATCATTATGCGCTTGGGCTAATTAACAAGGAGCTTGAGTTTAATGAACATTTTATTTATCAAGTAAGTCAGCACTTTATGCATGGAGTGTATGCACTATAATTTTTTTTATAATGTGTATACTTACTGGTAGGTAATAAAATTTATTAAAGGAGAATAATAAAATGAATAAACAACTATGTAATAAGCAAATATATCATTTATATCCATTGGGAGCATTAAGGAACGGAGAGGGAATATTGTCTTTAAAGGAATGGGGAAATTACTTAAAGGAGTTATCTGTTACTACTTTGTTATTAGGTCCATTATTTCAGTCTAACAATCATGGATATGATATTACTGATTACTATAAAGTTGATAAAAGATTAGGTGCTAATTCAGATTTAACGGAAGTTATCAGGTCATTAAAAGAGCGAGATATAGAAGTATATTTTGATGCTGTGTTTCATCATGTAGGGCGGGAATTTTTTGCTTTTCAAGATGTTTTGAGTAAGAGAGAGCAATCACCCTATTATTATTGGTTTTTTATCAACAAAAATGGTAATTCACCTTTAAATGATGGCTTTGATTACCAGAGCTGGGAAGGGCATTATGACCTTGTGAAACTGAATCTATTCAATCCACAGGTAAAAGAATTTCTTTTTAATGTTGTTAAGTTTTGGATTAAGGAGTTTGGTATTAGTGGGTTAAGGTTGGATGTCGCTCATCAACTAGAGCCAGGATTTATTGCAGAGTTAAGACATTTCTGTGAAAGTATTAATAAGGAATTTCTGCTTATTGGGGAAGCTATCCATGGTGATTACCGTCAATGGGCTAATGATACCTCCATGCATTCAGTAACTAATTATGAGATTTTTAAAGGTTTATTCTCTAGCCATAATGATCATAATTATTTTGAGATAGCTTATTCCTTAGAGCGACAATATAATAAAACGCATGGGATATATCGAAATTTATGTCTATATAATTTTGTAGACAATCATGACACTAGTAGAATAAACAGTGCAGTAATATATAATGAACATTTGTATCCACTACATATACTGCTTTATACAATTCCAGGTTTCCCATCATTGTATTATGGTAGTGAAATAGGAGTAGAAGGCAAAAAAGAGAATGGTAGCGACTGGAATCTTCGTCCTTCTCTTAATATAAGTTATTGTGAAGGTCACGGAGAACAACAAGCTATTTATAAACACATTAAAAAATTAGCACAGATAAGAAAAAATCATAAATCAATACGGGAAGGTGATTTTAAGCAATTATTTGTAAATAGTGAGCAATATGGGTTTATTCGTACTCTTGGAAATGAAAAAGTAGTTATATTGGTTAATATGAGTAAGGATAAGTTTGTTTTAAAGGCAAATACTTTTTGTCCTCACGGGAATTATCTAGATGTTTTAAATAATAATGAGTTTTTATCTTCTAATGAACAAATTATTATATATCCAAATTGGGGGAGAGTTTTAGTTTGTGTTTGATCAACTAATTAACTAACTCAAAGGCACCTTTGTCGATATTATAATTGTAGACATCGCCTGTTTCTATAATATAGTACCAGCCGTAGATATTAAGTTTTTTATTTTCAAATTTTTCTTTGATATAAGGGTAGGTTAAGAGGTGTTTCATTTGTTCTACAATATTAATTTGTTCAGCAAGCCATTCTTTTTCTCCTGGTGTACCATTTGGAATTTGTTCATTAACTTGAGTAACTACTTTTTCAGAAAGCTCTAACCATTTTGCTGTTGCAGGAAGCTTTTCTTGAATTTTGTCTTTAAAGAAGAGAGCAGAGCACCCTCCGCAGTTTGAGTGACCGCAAACAACAATATTTTCAACATTAAGTTCTTTTATTGCATATTCAATGGCAGCAGTTGTAGAAAGATATTCATCTATTTGTCTGAAGGTTGGCACTAGGTTAGCGATATTTCTAATTACAAAAAGTTCACCTGGGAGGGTTTTTGTAATCATATCTGGAACAACTCTAGAATCAGAACAGCCAATAAATAAAGTATGAGGATCTTGAGTTTTACTTATAGAAGTAAAGAGATCTTTATACTTTTCAAAGTCTTGTTGTTTAAATTCGACAAGTCCTTTTTGTATATTTTGCATTTAATTATTTTATCATATTTAGTTAGTACTAGACTAAATTAATTTTTATTACTTTTTCTTCGGTCTGCATCATTAATTATTATTTTGCGCATTCTAAAAGATAAAG
>JBAXBT010000153.1:0-4070 GCA_037141875.1 Candidatus Riflemargulisbacteria bacterium | reverse complement strand
CTGAAATGATTTTAACTTTAAAAAGATTGGTAATTACTTCACGTTCAACACTGTCCATAAGTAACTGGAACATCTGATAGCCTTCTTTTTTATATTCTAAAAGTGGATCTTTTTGAGCATAGGCTCTAAGTCCAATACCTTCTCTAAGAAAATCCATATTTTTAAGATGTTCTATCCATCTAGTATCTAGAGAATGCAAATAGATAATTTTCATTATAGATAAAAGGTCATCAATATTGATTTGCGCAATAAAATTATCAAATAAAGGTTTGTTTTGACGAAGAAGATTAGCTATTGTTTCTTCTTGGCTTTTTTGCTGAATATTTAGAAACTTAAAAGGAAGTAGAACAGAAAGTTCATTAGTTAATTCTTCCCAATTAACTTCATTTGCACTTACTTTATCAGGAAAAAAGTCTGTAACGAGCTGCTTTATATGATATTCAATTATCTCAAAGCATTTATTAATAAGACCCTCTTGCTCTAAAATAAGTCTTCTTTGTTTATAGATAATTTCCCTTTGTTTATTCATAACATCATCATATTCAAGAAGTTGTTTTCTAATATTAAAATGATAAAGCTCCACCTTTTTTTGAGCACGTTCAATGGATTTAGAAATCATATTGTGTTCAATTGCAGTAGTATCGTCAAAACCAAGACTTTCCATAACTCCAATAATTTTGTCTGAGCCAAATAGCCGCATAAGGTCATCTTCCATACAAACAAAGAACTTTGTCATACCTGGGTCTCCTTGTCTTCCGCAACGACCTCTTAATTGGTTATCTATTCTTCTGCTTTCGTGTCTTTCTGTCCCGAACACTACTAACCCACCCTTATCGATAACACCTTCTCCAAGGACAATGTCAGTTCCTCTTCCTGCCATATTCGTTGCAATGGTTACAACACCTGGTTGTCCAGCGTTTGCAATAATCTCTGCTTCTTGTTCATGAAATTTAGCGTTAAGGACACTATGCTTAATCCCTTTCTTCTTAAGTAATCCACTTATTAGCTCTGATGTAGATATGGAAATAGTACCTACTAGTACTGGACGATTATTGTTATGATGCTCGATGATTTCTTTTACAGCTGCGTTATATTTGCCATTTTTGGATTTATATACTGCATCAGGTGCATCTTTTCTTGTTAGTGGTTTATTTGTTGGTATTTCTAAAGTTTCAAGTCCGTATATTTTTTCGAATTCTGCTGCCTCTGTCATTGCGGTCCCAGTCATACCAGAAAGTTTGTCAAACATACGGAAATAGTTCTGGAAAGTTATTGATGCTAATGTTTGACTTTCTTGTTGAATAGTAAGCCCTTCTACTGCTTCAATTGCTTGATGAAGACCATCGCTGTATCTTCTGCCTTGCATAAGTCTGCCTGTGAACTCATCTACAATTATGATTTCTCCATTTTGGATAACATAATCAACATCACGTTTAAATAAGTGTAGTGCTTTAAGTGATTGGATTAACATATGAGCCTGGTCCATGTGTTCTATATCATAAAGATACTCAATATTTAGAAACTTTTCTGTTTCAGCAATACCTTCTTCTTTAAGAATTATATTCTTATGCTTTTCTTCTACTGTGAAATGTTCTTCTACCTTGAGTTTTCTAGCTACTTTGGCGGATTTTTCATATTTCTCAGTATCCTCTTCAACCATTCCAGAAATAATAAGAGGAGTTCTTGCTTCGTCTATTAGAATACTATCTACTTCATCGATTATTGCGTAATTTAGATTTCTTTGAACACAATGGGAAAGCTCTGTTGTCATATTGTCTCTCAGATAATCAAAACCAAACTCATTATTGGTTCCATAAACGATATCTGCTTCGTAAGCAAGCTTTTTAGCTTCTAAAGGCATTCCTGATTGAATAAGACCAACGGATAAGCCTAAAAATTCATGAATCTGACCCATCCATTCACTATCTCTTTTAGCAAGATAATCATTAACGGTTACAACAAAAACACCCTTTTTAGTAAGAGCATTTAAGTAAGCAGGAAGAGTTGAAACAAGTGTTTTACCTTCACCTGTTTTCATTTCGGAAATCTTGCCTTCGTGTAGTGTCAATCCACCGATTAACTGTACGTCAAAGTGACGCATTTTCAGAGTTCGGATAGATGTTTCTCTTACTGTTGCAAAAGCTTCTGGAAGGATATCCTCTAAAGATTCGCCTTTATCCAGTCTGGAAATATAGATTGCTGTTTGGCCCTTAAGTTCTTCATCGGACATTGCTTGGAATCTTGGTTCCAATTCATTAATGATTTTGACGGTTTTCTCGTATTTTTTTAGTTCATCAGTGCGCGTGCGTCCAAAAATTAAACTTGTAAACAGTTTTAACATTAATATTCCTTTAACCTAAATCTATATAGGTTGAATCAGCCCAAAATCTCCATCATTTCTTCTGTAGATAACATTCATTTTTTCAGTTTCTGCATTTAAGAAAGTAAGAAATTCCATGTTGCCTAATTGTAACTGAAGTACAGCTTCCTCTTCGAACATTGGTTTAAGTGGTGCTGTTACTTTATAAACAATAGGATTGGCACGATCTTCGTCAGTAGGGTTTTCTGTTTCTAGAATAATGTCATTAATTGCTATAGAAGTTTTTTCTCTTCTTCTGTCTTTCATTTTGTTTTTGTATTTCTTAAGTTGCTTTTCTAGTTTTTCGAAAATAAGGTCAATAGCTGCATACATGTCCGAGTGTTCTTCTTTGGCAGCAAGAATTGCACCATGAACGTGTACGCTAACTTTTGCTTCGTTCTGTTTATCTGGGGACTTGTTTGAATGGTGTTCTAATTCAACTTTACCTTTTTCTAAGGCTTCATGAAAGAAAGTATCTAATTTACCTATTTTCTTTTGTGAATAGTCCTGTAAAGCACTCGTCATTGATATATTATGTCCTGAAACAATTATTTGCATTTAATCCCTCCACTTATATGTTTTAGTTTTATCATTATCTGATGAATTGGGGGGATTTGCAACCAGAGAACACACCCCCTAACCCCCTCTCAAGAGGGGGAAACACTCCCTCAGTCTCACTAACGTTCGACAGCTCCCTCTCAAGAGGGAGCCTTCATTATTAATTATATTTTAGAATCGTTTTTCGAAGATGTTGGAGAAGCCGCCGAGTAAGGAGCCTTCACCTTGGTTGGAGCCCATTGCACGTGGAGCGTGAGCAAGGATATTGTCTGCAAGTCTAGAGAATGGTAGTGACTGTAGCCATATTTTACCTTTGCCTGACAAGGTTGCAAGGAAGATGCCTTCGCCACCAAAAACCATGGATTTAAGACCACCTGCTGATTGGATATCGTAATTTATACCCTCTTCGAAGCCAATAATACAGCCTGTATCTACTTTAATAGTTTCTCCATTAAGTTCCTTTTCAATAATTGCGCCACCAGCATTAATAAAAAGCATGCCATCTCCACTGATTCTTTGAAGAATAAATCCTTCACCACCAAAGAACCCTACGCCCAAACGTTGTTGGAAGGCTATATCTAGCTTACTGCCAAGTGCAGCGCATAAGAAACTATTCTTTTGGCAGATAATGTCCTTGTTGTTCTTGCCCATGTCTATGGCAACAATCTTGCCTGGAATTGCTGAGCTAAAAGCCACTATTTGCTTGCCCTTACCATGATTGGTGAAATGAGTAATGAATAAGGATTCACCACTAATTAGACGTTTGCCTGCTTGGAGTGCTTTGTCCCAAAAGCCTGCAACTGGATTGGAACCATCGCCCATTTTGGCTTCGAATTGGATATCGTTATCCATGTACATCATGGCCCCTGCTTCAGCGATAATTGTTTCGTTAGGGTCTAGTTCGATTTCTACGAATTGTAAATCATCACCGATTATTTTGTAGTCTACTTCATGGCATTTCATTTTTTCTCCTAAATTATCTGATTTATTGATTTTTTCTAATTATATAATATAGCATTTGATGGTCATGTTACAATTAGTCCATCAATCCGAAAGGAGGTGAGGTATATGGAATTTTTAATTAAATCCATAATGCACCGATCTCTGCCTTCCCGTTGGACGACCCATGTAACCACTTAGTATAAGTCACTAA
>JBAXBT010000152.1:0-4078 GCA_037141875.1 Candidatus Riflemargulisbacteria bacterium | reverse complement strand
ACTTCATGCAGGTGGTAAGTTCGAAGGAAAAGGGTATAAGGTTTCAGGAGGACTACACGGAGTAGGGGTGTCATGCGTTAATGCATTATCTGAAACATTGTTGGTTGAAGTTTTTACAGAAGAAAAAAGATATACACAAACATTTAAAAGAGGAGCACCACAACCGCCAGTCTTAGAAGATGCTCCAGGACACCATACAGGAACAATGGTTAGATTTTACCCAGACGATCAAATATTTGAGACACTTGAATTTGAATATGCACTGATTTCATCTCGGATGAAAGAGTTGGCGTATTTGAACAGAGGATTAAAAATTATTTTGGTTGACCATAGGCCGGAAGAAAAAATATTAGAAGAGTATAAGTATGATGGCGGGATTTTGGAATATATAAAAGCAATAGATTCATTAAAAGAAGAGCTTTTAAAGGAACCATATTATTTTATTAAAGAAAAAGACAAAGTAGATGTTGAGATAGCTATTAATTATAGCAAAAACTACTATGATGAACATGTCATATCCTTTGTTAATAATATTAGGACAAGAGAGGGTGGAACACACGTAGTAGGTTTTAAAACAGCCCTTACTAGGTCACTGAATTCTTTTGCAAAAAAACACAAGGTGTTTAAAGGTAATGAAATATTAACAGGTAATGATGTTAAAGAAGGTCTCACGGCAATTATTTCTATAAAAGTACAAGATCCTCAGTTTGAAGGTCAAACTAAAACAAAGCTAGGTAATAGCGATGTAAGAGGTATTGTTGATAGCGTAGTGGCGGAGGGCCTGGAGCTTGCATTAGAAAGAGACCCAAATTCTGCGAAATTGATAATACAGAAATCATTATTAGCAGCGAAAGCAAGAGAAGCAGCTAGGAAAGCGCAAGAACTTGCTAGAAGAAAAAATGTTTTAGAAAGCACTACATTGCCAGGAAAACTAGCGGATTGTACAGAGTCAGATCCTACTAAATCAGAACTGTTCTTAGTTGAGGGAGATTCTGCGGGTGGTTCTGCCAAGCAGGGTAGAGATAGATATTATCAAGCAATACTTCCACTAAGAGGAAAAATAATAAACGTTGAAAAAGCAAGACTAGATAAGCTATTAGCTAACGAAGAAATAAAGGCGCTTATTACAGCAATTGGTCCTGAAGTTATTGCAAATATGGATAAGTCTGATGAAGATATGCCAAGAGAAGAAGTTTTGAAAAAAGTAAGATATCACAAGATAGTAATTATGACAGACGCGGACGTAGATGGAGCGCACATAAGAACACTTTTACTTACTTTTTTTTATCGTTATGCTCGGGCTTTGGTTGAGGCAGGCTTGGTATATGTTGCTCAGCCGCCTTTGTATTTGATTAAAAAGGGTAACAAAAAGCAATATGTTTATAATGAAGAACAAAAAAAGCTAGTCATAAGCGAGTTAGCTTTGGCTGGAGTATCTATTAAAACCAAGGCAGGAATAGTTTTAGAAGGACCAGAGATTCTTGAGTTTATAGATAAATTAAGAAAATATAAGGATTTGATGTTTGAAGCTGATAGGTATTCTGTAGATAAAGCCACACTTAAAGGTGTTATTTTTAATATGACTATACCAAGGTTTATTAAGATAAAAAAAGCCTATATTGAAATGAATGATGAGTTTTTAAGTACATTAGACAACGAGCAGGACAAGTTTATATTAGATTTATTTGTGAGAAAGCAAATGGATATGGAGCTTATTAAAGAAGTTATGCATTATGATGATGTTTCAGAAGCAAAAACAATACCATATGAAGTGACAGTAGTAGATAAAACAGACATAGTTGATGATAATGGTTTGCTGGTTGAATATATTGATAAACTAGCTATAAAAGGTCTTTATATTCAGCGATATAAAGGGTTGGGAGAAATGAATCCTGATCAACTTTGGGAAACAACAATGGATCCAATAAAGAGAACATTGTTGCAGATTACTTTAGTAGACAGTGAAGTAGCTGATGAAATATTCACTATTTTAATGGGTAGCGAAGTAGCACCTAGAAAGAATTTTATTGAGACATACGCCAAACAGGTAAAATGGCTTGACGTTTAGGGTATAGAAAGGAAGAAAAAATAAATGCAAGAAGATCTTTTTTCAACAATTAATATTAAAGAAGTGAACATAGAAGACGAGATGAAGGCTTCCTATATAGAGTATGCGATGAGCGTTATCGTCGGTCGTGCTTTACCAGACGTAAGAGATGGACTAAAGCCCGTACATAGAAGAATTTTGTACGCAATGTATGAACAAGGAATTACACACGATAAACCGTATAAGAAATCAGTTAGGGTAGTCGGGGATGTTTTAGGTAAATATCACCCACACGGAGATACAGCTGTTTATGATTCAATGGTTAGAATGGCGCAAGAATTTTCTTTACGTTATCCAATGATTGATGGACAGGGAAATTTTGGATCAGTTGACGGGGATAATGCGGCAGCAATGAGGTATACAGAAGCTAGAATGTCTAAAATAGCTGCTGAAATGTTAGCAGATATAGATAAGAACACAGTTGAGTTCGTACCAAATTTTGATGAATCTTTAGGTGAACCAACCGTGTTGCCTTCAAAACTACCAAGTTTACTTATTAATGGAAGTTCCGGTATTGCCGTTGGTATGGCTACAAATATACCGCCACATAACTTAAAAGAAGTATTAGATGGACTAATAGCTTTAATAGATAATCCGGAAATAACACCTATTCAGTTGATGGGTTTTATAAAAGGTCCGGACTTTCCTACCGGAGCTATCATAAGAGGACAAAGAGGTATTATTGAAGCATATACAACGGGTAAAGGAATCATTAAGCTTCAAGCTAAATATCACATAGAAGAAGTTAAGAGTAAAAAAAGAAAAGCAATAATAGTTACTGAGTTACCGTATACCGTTAATAAAGCACAACTTATTGTTAAAATCGCTGATTTAGTTAAAGAAAAAATATTTAATGGTATAGCGGATCTAAGAGACGAATCAGACAGAAAAGGTATGAGGATTTATATTGAATTAAAGAAAGAGGCTAATGAAGATATAGTAATCAACCTATTAATGAAGCATACGAGTCTTTTAATGAGCTATGGAATAAACATTGTGGCTTTAGACAATGGACAGCCAAAACAACTTAATGTAAAAGAACTATTAGTAAAATTTTTAGAACATAGATTTATTGTTGTTAAAAGAGCGGTTGAGTATGATTTAAATAAAGCTCAAGCAAGGGCGCATATATTGGAAGGCTTAAGAATAGCACTTCATAATCTTGATGAAGTTATTGAACTTATTAGGGCAAGCGCCACAGCAACTGAAGCAAGAGATGGACTAATGGCAAGATTTGGGTTGTCTGAGATTCAGTCGCAAGCTATTTTGGATATGAAGCTACAAAGACTAACAGGCCTTGAAAGAGAAAAGATAGAGATAGAATATAATGAATTAATACAAAAAATAGCTGATATGATGGATATACTTTCTAAGAAAAGCAGATTGTTAGATATTATAAAAGCAGATTGTTTTTATTTAAGAGAAAAATTCGGTGACGAAAGAAAAACAGAATTAGCAGAAAGCGTTGAAGACATAGATATTGAAGACTTAATTCAAGAAGAAAAAGTTGCAGTATTTTTTACTAAGTTTGGTTTTGTTAAAAGATTATCAATAGATACTTTTAGAACTCAGCTAAGAGGTGGTCGTGGTATCGGTGGGATGGTTACCAGAGAAGGAGATATAATAGAGAAAGTAGTTATAACTTCAACTCACAGCTTTTTGGTTTGTTTTACTTCAGAAGGTAAGGCTTATAAAACAAAAGTATACAATATTCCAGAAGAGTCAAGATACAGCAAAGGCTCCTCAATTAAAAACGTACTTAATATTAAAGAAGAAGAGAAGGTTACTACTGGTGTTGTAATAGAAGACTTTGAAGCACAAGACCAATTTTTATTAATGACTACAGTTCACGGTGTTGTTAAGAGGTCTAGAGTTTCTGACTTTAAAAACATTAGAACAACAGGAATTATAGCGATAACTCTTGATGAAGGTGATGAGCTTAGATGGGTAGAGATTACTAATGGGAAAATG
>JBAXBT010000151.1:0-4107 GCA_037141875.1 Candidatus Riflemargulisbacteria bacterium | reverse complement strand
TTTAACTAAAGACTTCATTAATTTTTTGTATTTTAGTGGATATGTAATTCGTTCATATGATATAATATGACCATTCTTATCATAATGTTTCTGAACTTTATTTAATTGGTAAAATGCTTCATTATTATAATAACTTTCTTTTTTGATAGGATAAATAATATGACGTCGAATATAACCACTTTTATAAACAGAATAAAATACACTAAAAGAAATATTAGTATCTCTGAATTTTAATGTTCCATTTACTAATTGTCTATTGGTAGATATATCTTCTAAACCTATTAATAATAAATTTTTATAATATCTTTTAGTTTTTATAAAACTTTTAAAACCTCTACTGAATTCATAGCTATTACTTGATTATTCTCTTCTATAAGAATCTCTCCTGTATTAGAAAAACCAATAACTTTTCCTTTAAATTCTTTATTAGAGCATTTTACATTAATTTGTTTCCCTGTTAAAGAACTATTAAACTCATACTCTTCTTTAATAAAAGAGAACCCCTGATTTGTAAACTTTTCCAAATCAATAAAAAATTTATCTAAAAATACTTCTATAAAACTATCTTTAACAATATTAACGCCTATTTCCTGTAAGCTAACGACAGGAACACCTATCTTTTCTTTTTCTTCTTCTGACAACCTTATATTTAGCCCAACACCTACAACAACAAACTGATTATTACCTTGTAATGAGCTCTGCACCAAAATTCCTGCTATCTTTTTGCTATCCACAAAAATATCATTAGGCCACTTTATCTTTGTGTTAACTCCAAAACTCTCCAAAACTCTTACTAAAACCACCGCTGTATATAAAGGGATAACTGAAAAATTACTAATATCCCCTAAAACTACTGTTAAATAAACATTGTCCTCACTGTCAGACACCCACTCTCTATTAAATCTTCCATGCCCTTTTGTCTGTCTAGAAGCAATCACAACATCTCCTGAAACCAAAGTTTCCTTGCTTCGCAAGGCATAATCATTTGTAGAATCAATTTCCGAGAATCTATAGATCATTGTTTAGTGCAACTTCCTTCTTATGTCTTCGATAACTTATTTAAACTATTATAGAACAAATCAAGGATATTATTATGAAAAATAAAATTATAGGGTTATCATCTCCTCAAAAACCTGACCCACTAGAATATATATTAGACATATTATCTAGATTATCCTTTATTAAAGCTGTACAAGAATCACCAACATTACCTTTCGAAGCAAGCATTTATAATGATCTGTTAAATTTAAAAGAATTCAAAAATAATATTCCTACAAGAAACATTTATAACATTGGGAACCTTTCTATAAAAGAATTGTTTAAAGACAAACAATTAACACTTGATACATTAAACTATATAATCTCAAAAACGAAAAAACATGAGATAGGGCATCTACTACTCATTTCACTTACACTCACATCAACTCTCATGTTAAATTTTGATGCTTACCAAAAAACAATGATTTTACCTATTGTTTTCGTTTTCAACATAATGCCTATCATTCTTCAACGTGCTACTAGACAAAGGATGTATGATCTTATTCATTGTATAGAAGGAACAAAAAATAATAATAGAGACCGTACACTAAAAAACTTTAAATCATACACAACAATACTGAGAGATGAAAATAGTTTCCTGCCTCTAACTTAATCCATCACTCTGAAATAATACAAAAACTATTCAAATGTTGTATAATATCTCTAATCAAATTAAGAATAGGATTAAAACAATGAATTTTACTAAAATGCAAGGAACCGGCAATGATTTTATAATAATAAATGCATTTAAAGAACAAATAATCGAAAAAGACTACCCTTCCATCGCACAAAAAATGTGTGACAGACACTTTGGAATAGGAGCAGATGGCATCATTCTAGCTCTTCCATCACAAAAAGAAAACATTAGGATGAGAATCTTTAATGCTGATGGCAGTGAAGCGGAAATGTGTGGTAACGGCATACGTTGTTTCGCTTTATTTGCTAATAATGAAGGACTCATCTCAAAAAATAAGTTCAGCATTGAAACTTTAACTGGGAGAATTTTCCCAGAAATTATTGAATTAACTAGCAATAATAAGGCAATGATAAAAGTAGATATGGGAATGCCTTTCTTGGAAGCAAAGGATATCCCGGTTAACCTCATTGGAAAAGGTCCTTTTCTTAAACAAATCATGCAAATTGACGGCGAAAATATTGAATACACACCTATCGGCATGGGCAATCCTCATTGCATAATTGTCACTCAGGAAATAACAGATGCCATTGTGCATAAAATAGGACCTGCCATAGAAAATAACACTAAGCTCTTCCCTAAAAGAACTAATGTGGAATTCGTAAAAATAATCTCAAGAACCAAGGCAGAAGTGAGAGTTTGGGAAAGAGGCTCTGGCGAAACACTCGCTTGTGGAACAGGTACTTGTGCAACTGTAGTAGCTGGAATAATAAACGGTTATTTTGATAACGAAGTTACAATAAAACTACTTGGCGGAGAACTTGTTATCAATTGGACACAAGGACAATCAGTATTTATGACAGGTCCAAGCGAAGTCGTTTTTTCTGGTAATTATTAATTTAAGCTCTGATTGATTCTCTTACTAAAGAAGCTGCTTTTTGTGAAGGCAATCTTTTTAATATCTGCTCTTGTTTTGCATGACTAAAAAGAAAGTAAATATCTCTTATTTTACTATCTGGAAGCTGTGCTAGTATTCTACACACACTATGAATATCGAACTGGTCTAGTATTTTTACAATCAATGTAGGGTCAGTATCTACTATCCTGCTAATTAGGCTTACATCACCATTTATACAACTGATAATAACTTCATCTGGGTTTGCTATGACTTGTTTATCTTTTTTTAAAAAATTTGGCATCGTTTACTCCCCCTTTTAAAATCATTCCTTATATATTAATATTATACTCTAAATTGAAACTGACAAGTTATAATCAGTTACATATTAAGTTATCGGTAAAAACCCTAAAAAGTTGCAATTTATTTTTACTAAAGGAGAAAACAATGGTTAAACCATCAGAAACATTTAAAAAAGTACCACCCTATTTATTCGCAGGAATAGATAAAAAGAAAGCCGCTGCTATTGCTAAAGGAGTAGACGTAATAAATCTAGGTGTTGGCGATCCAGACTCTCCAACTTACAAAAGAATAGTTGATGTCATGCACAAAGCTATTGATGATCCAAAGAATCACGATTATCCTCCTTATGAAGGGACTAAAGCATACAGACAAGCTGTTGCTACTTGGTACAAAAACAGGTTTAACGTAGATTTAGACCCTGACAAAGAAGTAGTATCGCTAATCGGCTCAAAAGAAGGAATTGCCCATATTCTTTTTGCATATCTTAATCCAGGAGATTTCGTCCTTGTTCCAAGTCCTGGCTACCCTGTATATAAAATGGGAACTATCCTTGCTGGAGGAATTCCTTACTATGTACCATTATTAGAAGAAAATAACTATCTGCCAGATTTAGACGCTATCCCTGAGGATATAGCACACAAAGCAAAAATACTTTTTGTAAACTATCCGAATAATCCAACTGCAGCTGTTGCTGACCTAGCTTTTTACAAAAAAGTAGTAGCATTTGCCAAAAAATATGACATTCTAGTAGCATCAGACTTAGCTTATAGCGAAATGACATTCGATGGCTACAAAGCACCAAGCATTCTTGAGATTGAAGGAGCTAAAGATGTAGCAATAGAATTTCATTCTCTTTCAAAATCATTCAATATGACAGGATGGAGAATAGGTATGGCGGTCGGCAATGCCGAAGCTATTGAAAATCTCAGTACCATCAAAACAAATGTAGATTCTGGCATCTTCAAAGCTATTCAGATAGCTGGCATAGAAGCTCTTACTAAACCAGTTCCAGAGATAGAAGAAACTAATGCTCTGTATGTTGCAAGAAGAGACGTAATAACAAAAGGACTAAACGAGCTTGGTTGGAATATAAAACCAATTAAAGCAACATTTTACTTATGGGCACCAGTTCCTCCTTCCACTACATCAAATGACTTTGTTGCAAAAATGCTGGATGAATGTGGAATAGTTGTAGTTCCTGGCAACGGCTACGGTCCAGAGGGAGAGGGATACTTTA
>JBAXBT010000150.1:0-4118 GCA_037141875.1 Candidatus Riflemargulisbacteria bacterium | reverse complement strand
AGAACATTCCCGACACCCGCCACCGCAGTAATATCTCATGGGACACTTCATGCAGGAGTATCTGCCATAAATTCTATTTTCAGACCATTTTGAACGCTCTTGCTCATCTATGCCGTACTTTAAATCTCCAATATATGTTTCACCTTCCCTGTGACAGGCAGAAATCCTACCATCCCAACTACAACTCATATATCCAAGTCCAGCACCACATTCTGAAAACATGTGGATACCATAGAGTATTCTCGTTGTCATTAAATCAATCTGAAACCAAGTAGGATGACGACCTTCCCTTAATTCTTTGATATACCACCTTATGGCGTCGTAATACAAAGCCATCAGTTTATCTTCGTCGTTTTCCCCCGTAAAAGAAAGATCAAGCCCCTTACTAATACACGAATTCTCTGACAAAACCGCTGGTTCAAGAGATATGTTGGCACTACACCCTTCATACATTTTCTTATTTAAAAATTCAAGTCTATCTTTCAATGTAATAGGAGAATCAAATAACTCGGAAGTAAAGGTTCCCCTTAATGTGTTCACCTTTGCCACTTTTTTTCCTTTTAATGAGTCAACACCTTCAATAACATTGTCGAAACAAGACTTACCACCTGCAAACTTCCTATGGATATCGTGTGCGTCTTTGGAGCCATCCAGAGAAACAATCATGGTAAACCCATTTTGGTCAAAGTATTCAACATTGGTCAGTCCATCGGGGACAAACTTGTCTTTATGATTCAACAAGATTCCGTTTGTTGTTACATGAAAACTACAATTTTTAAACTTCTGTTTGCAGTAATCCACAACACCAACTATCAGTTCCATGTTTAACAATGGCTCTCCGCCAAAGAATCCCACACTAACATGCTCTCCTGATAAGTATTGGTCTATGAATTTCTTGGCAGTTTCAAACTTCATTCTACCACACATACCACCCGAATAATAATTATCCACAAAACAGTAATCACACCTCAACTGACACTCGTGCGTAGCCTGCAAACAAATATGAGTTATCTGTTTTCCGTCTAATCCATTGGTTTGGATGTTGGGCTTAACACATTTCCCGTCTTGGAATTTAGACTTGAACTCTTCTATGTCTTTTTCACTATCTGCCTTACAATAACTGAGAGTGTTTGATTCCACAATGTATCTACCGCCTTCACCATCAAAGAAGTTAAAGTCAGGCTCACACGGGATGACGGGCATACTAAAATTTTCATTAATAAACATTATAACACCTTGTCGTTCATTTTGGTTTCAATGGTGCTAACTAGTAAATCATAGTCTGGCTTAAACGATCTGTCTTTTTCCAATCCCAGCCTGACTTCCCTGACACTATTAGCCAAGTCGGAAAAATCCTTTACCAACTCATCTTCCGCTTCCGCTAAATGTCCCAGAGCATACCAATAATGATTCGGATAACCCTTTTCAGATTCGGACAATAAAATACTGGACTGGGTGACATGCTTCATCGCACAACTCAAACAACTATTTCTCATTAATCCACGCCCTTTCTCATAATCATTTAATACCGTATTGACGTTCAAGAGTACATCCAATAGGTCCATGCTAAAACTTCTTTTCACTATTTCAATGTTTTTTGTTCCAAACATTCCCTTTAAAGGTGTTTTTTCATCACCGTTAAGAGTAATCTCTTTACCCGCAGCAGATGTTGTTTCAACTCGATTTTTACCACAATCTTTGCAAGCCATAAATCCTCCTAAATTTTCAAAAATCCTTTTAAGAAGCAACTCCCATAATTACAGTTCGCATTTGTAATTATACTCTTCAATCTGTCATAAATTGACTCTGCCTTGACAATCGTGTTAAACGGATAGGTAGAATGAACATCGAAAGTATCCTTAAACCCTGTTATTTCAGAGAGTTGTATTTCCCCTACCGGCGTCCATTCATGTAGTCCAATATCCTCAATATTGCCTATCTGTGATGCGGGGATATTAATATTTCCCAGAGATAGATACTTCTGATTCTCGTTCAACAGGTAAAGCTGACTTTCATCCAAATCTAGTGCAAACTTTACAAACTGTCTGTTTTTATCAAACCCGGTAAATGAAAAATCATTACTAGGAACAATGCTAGTATTGGCAACAGACATAATGACATCAAACGGGGTATCATACTTGTAAACCCTGTTAGTTATCTTATTGAAAACGATAATTTCTCTCCCCCTGCATAAAACCAAAAAACCCACAGAAGAAGCTATCGAAATACAATAATAATCAACCACACTGATTTCTTCATACTCGGACGGATTGTTTTTATTAAACCGATAACTCTTAATACTTGAAACACCATCGTCTTTTACAAAAAACGCACAGGTATCAATGTAATCCTGTTGCATGCTTATACCGTGATAATAAATATCCTTGCATCCAAAATCTTCTGGATTTAAGAACCTAATGACACCCCTCATATTGGTTTTAACATCATGTCTTATAATATTCCAAGACACGTAATCCAAGTCAATACCATAAACCAAAGAGTGATATTTTTTAACATCACCCAAGTTGTAAAAAATAACATCCCCATCACATATTATATTAAACATATTTTCCTCATGTATAAGACCCCATACAAGTATCACACGGAACAGTACAAGAGTCACAACCCGTTTGAGCACATGTATTCTGACAAGAGAAACAAATCACACATACCCAGTTAAACATACAAGGAGTATTACAAGATGCCGCACATTCTGTGTTACAACTTCCTTCTGTACATCCTCCCGTACAACTTGAATTACACGAACCCGTACAACTATTGTTACACGATCCCGACGTGCATGTTCCAAGAGTGCATGTTTCCTTACAGATAGATTTACATGAACTTGTACATGAAAAAGCACATTGTTGCGTACACGATGCTGTACAATTCATTTCTTCACATGAATAATTACAACAACAAACTGCAAAAGGAACCGTATGACTTGCGGCATACGCACGAGCCTGTGCTGCCGTATTAAACGGACCTGCTTGATACCCATAGTCACCTTGAGCACTATTACCACATATAACCTGACCCATTCCACCTTCCATACTCGCCACAGTACAATCACTGGAAGGCCAATATAACCAATGTGTGTTGTTACCACTCGGATAAACTATTCTGTCACATCCGTTCCCAGAACCAACACTTCCTATTCCACCCGGCATATACGCTCTCATGTAATAAAAACCACCTTGATTCGTTAAAACACTATAATTAGTATTCCCTTGATAACACTCTCCCTGAGTACAGGGTATATTTATTGCTGGTCTTGCTTGGATGGTTAATTTGTAACAAGCAATCTGATTCGCATCAACAGTATGTCTGGCGTTCCCACAAACATCAAAAGGAATAACCCCACAAATATGCTGTGTATCGTAGTTAAAACAAGGAGGAGCAGGGGGCAAGTTTGATTTTCTAACCACAAACGAACTAAACACAGCGGTATCTCCCGAAGCTGTTCCAAGTTCAACCACCCACACATTATTAACACTATCAAAAGTAACAACATCGGTTGGATTAGCACTAGCCAACAAATCAAACCCATTAATTGGACCAGAAATCCACAGTTTCTTTGTTCTCTTGTGAGCTATTATTATTGTAAAATCCATCTGCCTGAGTGTTTGTGTATAAGGCAAAGTACCAAAATTCCAAGAACAAACACCGGGATATGGAGGACTCGGATAATACCAAGTACACCAAGGATCAAAATAGGTTTCGGCTGAACACTGAGAGTCTATACACCCATACCAATAATTCGTTTCTGTTTCGGGTGTTGTCAGTTCGGGTGCCGTGCAATTACTTCCCGAATCTCTTTTGTACCAATCCAGTTTCAATCTGACACAAAAATTACCCAAAAACGGATAAGGTGATGATATTACCGCAGTCGTATTGGGATAATCTGTTTTAGCCAATACTGTTCCCGATGAATACATTGCATCGTTTCCACAGATAGTAGGAGCAACATATCCACCCGGCCAATAGTCGTCTGGACTATACATTGGAATTGTACTATCACACGACCCACCTGTATTCTCTTTAATGGTGAATGTGGCACTCGTCCAGCAATTAAATGTTGTAGCAGGTGTCCAATATATGGTCGTTGGATTAGGATA
>JBAXBT010000149.1:0-4142 GCA_037141875.1 Candidatus Riflemargulisbacteria bacterium | reverse complement strand
GAAGAATGCCTAATAACTATAAAAAAATGCAAGTAGATTATACTAAAGGCAAACAATCCTTAACGGACTATTCCGTCATAAAAGAATCTAACGAAAAAACTCTAGTGGAGCTAACTCTGCATACAGGCAGAACACACCAAATCAGAGTACACCTTGCTCATCTGGGGCACCCAGTGGTTGGAGATTCTGTATATGGAAAGGCTGGCAAAGGCAAGGCACAGCTTCTTCACTCTTACTCACTTCAATTTAATCATCCCATTACTGGCGAGAACTTACTTTTTAAAACAGACTTACCCAGTTGGGGTAAGTTTTAGACTCATCTAGACTCTTTTTTTAATATAAATAAACAATTTAAGCGCATATACGAAAAGAAACTATTGAAACTGTTCTATTTTTCCGTATAATAGAAGCATTGCAGGGGGAAATGCATGAACTTTTCAGAAAAAATTCGTACAACTCGGATACAAATCGAGGACACGAAAACTGTTGACTCTATTCGCTTAATTGGCGTAACTAAATACCTTGATATCCAAGGGACAGAGCAAGCTATACTTGATGGTCTCACTGATATTGGAGAAAATCGGTTACAAACTGCCGAAAACAAAATACTTCTATTGAAGCCAAAATATCCTACAGTAAAATGGCATTATTTAGGAAGACTACAATCTAATAAAGCCAAAAAAATTATAAACTTATTTGACTACATTCATTCAATTGAATCTTACAAAACACTACAGCTTATTGATGAACTTTGTGTACAAGAAAAAAAAGAGATTAAAGTATTATTACAACTTGATATCTCCGGGGAAAAAACCAAGCAAGGAATGAATAAGGATGAATTATTTCAAGGACTTGAAATAATTAAAACACTAAAAAAAGCTCAATTCGTTGGACTAATGACTATGGCACCTTTAACAAAAGATAAAAATATTCTAAAAAAAATATTTTACGAAACTAAAAAATTAGGAAAGGAGTTAGAAAAAAAAGGAATCAATTGTCTAGAACTGTCTATGGGTATGAGCAATGATTATCTCGTCGCCCTAGAGGAGGGAGCCACAATGTTACGATTAGGCACCGTATTATTTTTAAAGGAGGAAAAAATTAATGAATAAAAAAATGAACACATCTTTTTTTGAACAATGCAAACTTTTCTTAGGACTGGAGGATATGACAGAAATAAAGAACAAGTCCGGAAACCAGGGAACAAAAAGCAACAACGCAATTAACCTAGCGTATTTCAAGAAATCATCTTCTGAAATAAAAATAGTTTCACCAAAATCATTTTCTGATGGAACACATATAGCCGAGTTTCTAAAACAAGACATTCCAGTTATTGTAAATTTTCAATACCTTAACGCTATGCAAATAAATCGTTTTATGGACTTTATTTCTGGAACCATCTGTTCCTTAAATGGTAATAGCGTAAAATTATCAGACACATTATTAATGATTAGTTCGGAAAGAACTGTAATAACGGAAGAAAATCTCAAAAGAACCAAAACAAATAATAATGCCAACGAAGAAATAGTCATGAATATAATGACTGTGAACTAATTGTGAAACATTCGATTTGTTTTATTGGTGCTGGCAACATGGGAGAAGCCTTAATAAAAGGCTGCCTAAATTCAATCTCAGCAGATAACCTAGGCTTCTTAGAAGCAAATGCTCTAAAAGCTGACTATATTTGCAAAACTTATAACATAAAAAGACTCTCTTCTTTTTCTGAAATAAGTAATTATGAAACCCTTATTATTGCTATAAAACCACAAAACACACCATCAGTAATTAAGGACCTTATTCCCACAATCAATAAAGATACCCTCCTTGTATCCATTGTTGCTGGAATAACTATCGATTACTACCAAAAACACTTCCCCCCACTCAAAATAATACGAGTTATGCCTAACACTCCTTGCCTTATAAATAAAGGCATCAGCGTTATCTGTGCTAGTGACAACTGTACTGAAAATGAAAAAAATATTGTCGGCGAAATATTTTCCAGCACTGGAAAAGTTATGTTCATGGAAGAAAACAAAATAAACGCAGTAACAGCCCTCAGTGGAAGTGGCCCTGCATATTTTTATCACATTGCTGATACCTATGCAAAACAAGCACAAAGCTTAGGACTTGATTATAATGAAGCATTGTCTCTTATAACAAACACAATGCTTGGCTCAGCGGAAATGATTTTACAATCAAAGGATTCTATTGAAGATCTTATTGCCAAGGTTCGCTCTCCTGGTGGGACAACAGAAGCAGCTCTTAAAAAACTTCAAATAGAAGAACTCAATATTATTATCAAGGCAAGTATTTCGGCAGCCAATAACAGAGCTACCGAACTAAGCCTAAAGGAGTAACTGTATGATAACTATTATAGAAATAATTTCTCTTGTTTTTGAAGTATATAAAGTACTCCTAATTATACGCATTTTATTATCTTGGATTCCTCATAACCACTATCATTATCTAGTTGAAAAACTATATGAACTTACTGACCCTTACTTAAATCTGTTTCGTTCACTCAATTTAAATTTTGGCGGGATTGACCTATCTCCGATTGTCGCCTTTTTTGTATTAAGTTTTGTTCAAAAATTACTTTTACAAATACTTATATTCTAATGCTGTTCCTATCAATATTTTTTAAAATACTATATATTCTCCTAATAGGACGTGCGCTCACTAATTATCTTCGTTTTTCACAATTCCACCCTAAACAACCTATAAAATTTATTTTAAAACTATTTGAAGCTTTAACCGACCTTCTTTGTAAACCATTCCAAAATATCTTATACTTCCGCTATGACGCCTCACCTATTCTTGGTATTCTATTTATACATTACCTAGGAGAACCTTTGACCCAACTAATCTTTAATCTATGCACGAAACTGATGCTTCTCTTTCTATAAACGTAACTGTCATTACCAAAGCTCAAAATGAATCTATTACTGTACATAACAATGGGTTTAGGGTAAAAATAAGAGAGGTTCCAGAAAAAGGGAAGGCTAACGAAAAAATTATTAAAATGATTGCTAAAAGGTTGAAAATTTCTCAAAAAAATATAAAAATTATTAAAGGGGAGTTTTCAAACAAGAAAACTATATTAATCGCCGAGTTTACTGGTTCTATTTCAGAATTAATAGACTAATATTAATATATAGGGCTTGATCACGAGGGGACTATGTTTCAAAGGTATATTGCCTGTCTATTGATTATCCATTCCTGTATGCTTTTCGGAGCAGTAGATTCGTTTGTCTCAACCATTGACCAACAGACAACTGAGAACATACCTCCAAGCATAAATGCTGCAATAACCACAAACAATGACGACCTTAACACACAAGAGCTCCAAAATATCTTTTCGCTTATAGATACTTCTAATTTAAATGAGTTAACTCTAATAACAGCCTCAACAAACAATATGGAACAATCTCAAAATAACTTGATTTTTCCCGCATCTATCTCTTTCCCCTTTATTGAAACACCTCAAGAAAGCCCAGTCATTCCCATTCCGGAGCCTCCCCCTAAAATAATATTTACAGGTACACGGTCACAATCACAAGTGGCTAACACAGCTAAAATACCATATGTCATCACAGACAACCGCTCTTATCTAGAAGCAAAGAAAAAAGATCAACCAAAAACTGAAATTGATGGATGGGAAAACTTCCGTTGGGAACAATGGGAAGAAAAAAAAGACCCCTTAGCGGCCTTTAAGTCGCCTCCTTATGTTGATGGATTTGGAGAACTAAAAGTATATTCCCTGGTAGTCAATGCAGACAACAAAAGTAGATCATACGCACTAAATGATGAGGTTTATAAATATTTATCAGGCAAAGTCAAAGAGGTCGCGTTTCAAATAGATTATAGGTTTAATCTTCTTATCCAGGCAAAAATAAGTGATGAAGCAGAAGTATACTATAACGTCTCTCAAGAGCCTGACCTGCCACAAAAAACTGACGTTTCACTTAAAGTAAGACAAACCTGGGTAAAATTTGGTTATTCCGAAAAATCATTTAGGCTAGGTTCTTTCACAGACGTTAGTAAAAAAATAGATGGTGTTTCTGTAGAAGGCACAGAAGGTCCTTTTGCCTTTAATTTTGCATTTGGTGCAGAAAAGAGTAAAGAAGATACCTTCTCCAGAC
>JBAXBT010000148.1:0-4179 GCA_037141875.1 Candidatus Riflemargulisbacteria bacterium | reverse complement strand
TATATATTTATAGATTTTGTCTTAAGTGTTTAGTTATATTTATACGATAATTCCTTTCTTTAACCACTTACCATTAACTATTAACTATTTTCTGTTCTTGCTATAATGATTTTACATGAAAAATATAGTATCTTTATTATTATTAGTTCATTTAGTTTATTCTTTTGAATATTCCGCAAAAGCAAGGCTGAATAAGGATTCATATTCATTTGGGATAGAACGAGTGTTTTATTTAACCGAGCAAGATACTAGTGTTTGTGATGTTTCCATTAGTAACTACAACTCATTTTCTTTGGCGTTAGGTGCTGTATATGAGAAAAATGTTGGTGCTTTTTCTTTTAAAGTAGGAGCAGAAGATGTATTAGTGGAGCACAAGAGTCCTTCGTTGTTTTCTGGCGTCGTATTGCCGATTGGATTAGCTGATTTTGAGGCTGGGATGTTTTATAAAAGTGAGAAAATCTACCCGTATTTTTCTTTTTGTTACAATTTGGGTGCGTTATTGCCTCATATAAAAGTAACTGATCAACTAACCTTTGGATTAAACTATGGATTTGAGCTGGGACTACCTAATGAAGAAGAGTATTTTAAGATGATTTATCCTATTAATGATTTGGAAACAAATAAAAAAACTATAGTTATTAAAGGTTATTTTTTGGACACTGGTAAAATTTACTTAAATGGAGAAGAAATGCCCGTACGTGCTGATGGTATGTTTAACAAGACCGTGATTTTAAGTAATAATGGTAGTAATTATTTTTCAATTACAATGGATGGTAAAAGTCTTGGAAAGAAAGGTTATTCTTTTACAGTTAATAGAAAATATAAGTTTTATGACTTGGATATTGAATTACAGAATAAATGGGGCAATATTATTAATTTATCAGGATACCCAAAAGGAGATGAGTTTTTGCCTGAACTCTATGTTACAAAAGGTGAATTTTATCTTGCCTTAGGTAAGATAGCTGGTTTAGCGAAGAAAGGGTATGTTTTTAAAGAGTATTTTTCTGATGTCTTTGATCCAGAACTAAAGAAATATTTGTACGTGTTTTACGGAAAAGGCTACATGAGTAATGCTAATGTTCAATTCGTTCCTGAAAAACCAATTTTAAGGCAAGAGGCGTTAATTGTTCTTAGTAAGTTTCTTCCAGATACTAAAGATGTTCAAAATAATTATAATTTTGTTGATGTTCCATCAAACGCTTTATCTTATCCTTATCTTAATAAGTTGATGAATAATAGTGTTTTAGATTCGTTGATTGTTAATCCAAATGGATATTTAACAAGAGCTGATTTTTACAAGTATATATTTGTAATGAAAAATTACTTTGATCTTCTAAAAGATGATAAACTTGATAGCAAACAAGACGTAGTTTCAAATCAAATAATAGATATAGTAAAGCCAATTGAAGATTTTACGAGAGATGAAGTTAATGCGAATAAATAGTACAAATTTCCAAATTGTTTATCTGAAGACATTAGGTGACCTTTTTGAAAATAATATTTATACTATTAAGTATTTATTATGAGGTGAAAAATATAATATGAGAGTAATAGATCAAATACATTTAATTTTAGATAAATACATAACTGAAAAAGGGTGGAGTATTTCTGGTTGGCAAGTTGAGAATCCAAAAGATAAGACAATTTCTGATTACGCTACTAATATTTCTTTTAAATTAGCTGGTCCATTAAAGTCTTCACCCTTGAAGATTGCAGATGAGCTTACTCCAGAATTGTCTAAAATTTTTGAAGAAAAAATGTTAGGAGCTTTTGATGTTTTTAGTTTAAGGGGATTTATTAACTTTAAATTGAAACCTAATTTTTGTTTTGAGTATTTGTTAACCGATACTTTTAGTAAAAACTTAATAACCAAGAACTCCAAAGTGCTTGTAGAATATGTTTCAGCTAACCCGACGGGTCCATTACATATTGGACATGGAAGATGGGCAGCAATGGGGGATAGTTTAAAAAGAATTATGGAACATGTTGGTTATTAAGTTGGAACTGAATTCTATGTTAATGACGCTGGGAATCAAATAGCAAATCTTCTTGCATCAATAGAGGCTAGAAGAGCAGGGCTTCCATTATCTGAAGATGGATACGCTGGAGAGTATGTAAAAGATCTCGTGTATGTTCCTAATCCTATACAATCTGTTATGGCTGATCAAAAGAAAATCCTACAAAGATTCGGCGTTGTTTTTGACCGATGGTTCAGCGAAAAGAATGAGCTTCATGCTGATGGATTAGTGGCTACTGCTGTTAGTTATATGACCGACAAAGGTCTTACTTATCAGCAAGAGGGAGCTTTGTTTTTTAGATCTACAGATTTTGGAGATGATAAGGATAGAGTTCTTATTAAGGCAGATGGAAGTTATACATATTTTGCCGCAGATATTGCCTATCATAAGAATAAAGTAGACAGGGGATTTAATCATTTAATTAACATCTGGGGTGCAGATCATCATGGTTATATTAAAAGAGTAAAAGCTGCAATTTTTTCTATATTTGGAGATAAAGTTGAGCTTGAAGTTTTATTAGGACAGTTAGTTTCTTTGTTCCGCAATGGAGAAGAAGTTAGAATGAGTAAAAGAACAGGTGAGATGATTACCTTAGAAGAAGTAATTGACGATATTGGCAGCGATGCAGGTAGATTCTTTTTGGTTTCTAAGCCAGCAGATACTCCGTTAGACTTTGATTTGGAACTTGCCAAGAAGCAATCATCTGATAACCCAGTATTTTATGTGCAATACGCACATGCAAGAATCTGTAGTATTTTAAAATCAGCCTCAATATCAGCGAATATTCCAATTGAAACTTCTTTGGAAGAAATAGAATATAGTCTTATTAGGTATCTTGTTCATTTTGAAGACGAGTTAATGATTGCAGTTCAGAACAGAGAACCACATCGTATATCCAACTATTTAATTGAACTTGCAAACATGTTTCATTCTTTTTATCATCAATGTAAAGTTATTTCTGATAATAAAGAAACAACGGAATATCGCTTAGCAATTATTGCAATGGTTAGAAAAGTATTAGCTACAGGTCTAGGTCTTTTAGGCGTCAGCGCTCCGGAGAAAATGTAATGTTTCTTAGGGAAAAAACAAGATCTGTAATGGTAGGCAATGTCCAGATTGGTGGACAAAGTAGAGTTGTTATTCAATCTATGACAAATACTTTTACTCATGATGTAAAGGCTACATTGCTGCAGATAAACTCTTTATATCATGCAGGAGCAGAATTAGTTCGGATTGCAGTGCCTGATAAAAATTCTTTAGAACAAGTAGCATCTATTGTTTCTGCTAGTCCAGTTCCTGTTATTGCAGATATTCACTTTGACCATAAATTAGCAATTGGTGCCATAGAGGCAGGCGTTGCCAAAATCAGGATTAATCCTGGGAATATGGGGGGAGAAGATAAGCTATTAGAAGTTATCAATAAGGCCAAAGAATTCAATATCCCTATTCGAATAGGCGTTAATCACGGTTCTATTGGTAAAAGTTTAGACAAAATTAGTTTATCTTTAAAAGTTATCGAAGAATATATATCTTTTTTCGAGTCAAAAGACTTTAGGAACTTAGTAATATCATTAAAGTCTTCAGATATTATTTCTACAGTGAAAATGAATGAGTTTTTTTCTGTAAAGTATGATTATCCTTTACATATTGGTATAACAGAAGCTGGTTTTGGAGATTCCGGGCTTATTAAATCTTCGGCTGGCATTGGAGCTATGCTTATTCAAGGTCTAGGAGACACAGTTAGAATATCGCTGACTGGTGAGCCGGTAAAAGAAATAGAAGCAGTTCGAATTCTTTTGCGTAGTCTTGGTTTGATAAATGAAGGCGTCGATATTATTTCTTGTCCAACTTGTGGCAGAACAGAGATAGATTTAGAAAAACTTGTTAAAGAAGTATCTGATAAGGTTAAGGAGATAAAAGAGCCTTTAAAGATTGCAGTTATGGGTTGTATTGTTAATGGCCCAGGTGAAGCTGATGACGCAGATTATGGTATTTGTGGCACAAAGGATGCTGGTATGATATTTGCAAAAGGCAAGAAAATTAAAACTGTGCCTTTTGAAGAGCTAGTTCCAGAGTTGCTCAAGCTGATGATGTCAGATAAACTATATAGAAGAATAGAAGAATAGAAGAATAGAAGAATAGAAGAATAGAAGAATAGAAG
>JBAXBT010000147.1:0-4184 GCA_037141875.1 Candidatus Riflemargulisbacteria bacterium | reverse complement strand
ATATAAATGATGTTTTTGTTCCTGTCGAAGCTGGAACATTTAATATTATTGTAAATAAAATAGCCGAAACTATAAAGGTAAAGATTTTTACCAAGGACAAGCGTTCATATCTTCAGAATATAGAATATCAATAGTTAAGGGGGAGCATTCATATGAAATTAGCCGTAATAGGTACCGGATACGTAGGTCTAGTTGCGGGCACTTGTTTTGCTGATACCGGTGATTAAGTAACGTGTGTTCAGCTTGCTGAGAGTAAGATTACCCGTCTGAAGAAAGGTGATCCTATTATCTATGAACCGGGCTTAGATGTTATGATGATTAGGAATATCAAAGAAAATAGGTTGTCTTTTACTGTTGATATTAAAAATTCTATACAAGATAATCAAGTTTTAATTGTAGCCGTAGGTACTCCACCAGAAGAAGATGGCTCTGCCGATCTTAGTTTTGTAATCCAAGTTGCTAAGGATATTGGCAAATATATGAATGAATATAAAGTTGTAGTTAATAAATCAACTGTTCCGGTGGGTACAGCTGATTTAGTTAAAGAAACTATCAGTAAGGAATTGAGTTTAAGAGGAGTTACTATAGACTTTGATGTAATAAGTAACCCTGAATTCTTAAAGGAAGGCGCTGCCATTGATGATTTTTCTAAACCAGACAGAATCGTATTGGGTGGAAGTTCACAGAAAGCATTAGAAATAATTTCGGAATTGTACGCTCCATTTACTAGAACTAATAACAGAATACATTTGATGGATAATAGGAGTGCCGAGGTTACTAAATATGCTGCTAATTCTTTGCTAGCCACGAAAATATCGTTTATGAATGAGATGGCTGGTTTATGTGAGAAAGTAGGCGCAGATATTGATCATGTTAGGACAGCGATTGGTGCCGACTCTAGAATAGGTAGTAAGTTTTTATTCCCAGGTGTTGGGTACGGAGGGTCTTGTTTCCCTAAAGACGTAAAGGCAATAATTAAAACAGGCAAAGATAATGGACTTAATATGGATTTACTTAACTCAGTTGAAGTAGTTAATTCTAAACAGAAAAAGGTTCTGGCTCAGAAGATTGTTAAGGTTTTTGGAGAAAAAGGTATCCCCTTAAAGTCTGCTAAGATAGCTGTTTGGGGCTTAGCCTTTAAGCCAAAGACTGATGATATGCGTGAAGCTCCTTCTATTGATGTGATAGAGGTGTTGTTGTCAAAAGGTTGCAATGTTGAGGCCTTTGACCCGGTAGCCATGGATAATGCTAGAAAAGTATTTGGTAATAGAATAACGTGTAAAGATAATGCTTATGATGTTTTAAATAATGCTGATGCCTTAGTTATTCATACAGAATGGAACGAATTCCGTACTCCAGACTTTGATGAGATGAAAGAGCTAATGAAAACACCTTTTATTTTTGATGGAAGAAACCTTTATGACCCAAAAAAAATGTCTGAAAAAGGGTTTTCATATTATTCTATTGGGAGGCCATATGAAAATAAATAAAGTAGTATTTCTTATTCTTATCTGTTTATGTTTTGGGTTTTCTGTAATGTCAGATATGCAATGGCAAGAACTTAAGAAGAATTATGCAGTTGCTCAAATCAATACTTCTGACCCTCGAGTCAGATTCGATTTAGCAATGAGTTATGCGTATACTGGATTTCTGCAAGAGGGATTTGCCGAACTATCTGCACTTAATAAGGCAGATTCTCAATATAATAAAAAGATTTTGGCTGATGTTACTAAAGAGTTAGCTGTTGCTACTGGAGATTGGAAGACTAATTTTTACTATGCGTTTGCCTTGTATTTTAATGATAGAAAGGATGAGGCAAAAGAGTATTTTTATAAAGTAGTTGAGCTTAGTCCAGAAAGATCTATTAAAGGTTGGGCTCTAGGGTATATCGCCTATATATATGGTGAAAAAAAAGATTGGAAAACAGCTCTTAAGATTATCGAAGATGCTATCCGTTACGAACCAGACGGAGTGGCCTTATTCCTTGCCAAAGGTTATGGACAACAGCAGGTTGGAGATTACTTTGGATTAACTGGAACCTTAATTAAGGTTGGTTCAATGCAGGCTTCAAGCGTGTTTAATAAATATAGTATAGATAATCTAAAGAATGAGAAATAAGTATATTCTTTTTTTCTTATTTATAGCTTTATTGTATATTATTTTTTTGAGGGTAGATTTTTCTTATAAGACACCTGTAGAAGTAAATAAACCAAATTTTGTTCTGTTGGATGCAAATATAGAGCATTTCTTAAAAGGCGAACTTGGTTTTCGCGTTAAGGCAAAAAAGATTGAGATTTTTGATAAAATTTTTGTTATGTATGAGTCAACAATCGATTCTGAGTCAGGAACTTTGATATCCGCGAATATAATGGAGTATTACCTTGATACCGATTTAATCCATGCAAGCTCTAATGTTCATTTTAAAAGGGGCAATCAAGTTTACAGTGGGAATGAATTAGAATATGATATGAAAAGGCTTCTGCTTAAGACATATAGAGGAGGAGAGTTTACTTTAATATGACAAGGTTTTTAGCTTTATCTTTCTTGTTTTTGTTTTTTGTGTGTTTTGCACAAGAAAATAATCCTTTAAGTATAAAGGCCGAGAGGTTTGAGGTAAATCTATCTTCGAATTATTTTGAAGCAAATGAAAAGATTATCATTGAACAAGGCAAACTTATCATTAAGGCTGATAAGGCAACTTATAAAGAGTCAAAAAAAAAGATAAATCTTTTTAATAATATAGTAACTGATTATTTAGATGTGAAGATTAATTGCCAAGAGATGGTTTTTGACAGAGAACAAAATATCATAGATGCAGCTAAAGACGTTAAAGTTGTCTATAAAGATTATAAAGTATACGGACAAAAACTTATTTATTATCCAGATAAAGGGATTATGAAGTTTACAGGAGAGACAACTGTTAATCAAAATAAAAATGTCTTAAAAAGCAATGATATCATCCTTGATTTGAAAAATAATAAGATTTATTCTGATAATCAAACAAGCTTTATGATTAGTAGCGAAAAATAATATGCATACTTTAGAAAAGTTAGATTTAAGACAGATTCAAAATGATTTTCCTTTTGTTTATGATGTGATTGTTATTGGCGGTGGTATATCAGGGCTAAGTATAGCTATAGAGTCTGCAGATAAAGGGTTGAAAGTTATTTTGATAGAAGAAACAGGAATCTGTAGTGTTTTAGAAGTAGTTTCAGAATTTAAAGAATTAGGTATTTTAGCCAGTAGTGATGTCTTTGATAAAAGCAGATTGGAATTATTGTTAAAGCAGCGGAATATACACATCAAACAAAGCAAGGTTGTTTCTGTGTTTGAGTTATCTGAGAGAGTAAAAAAAGTATGCGCAATAGATGGAATGATTTTTGGAAAAACTGTAGTGGTTGCTACAGGTGTTACCTTCAAAAAAAGAGACATCCCAAATGCTACTCTTGATCTTGCAATAGATCCTATGATGGATGTAGTTTATTATATGGGTAAAAATCTAGCAGTTCTTGGTAATAATGTTCATGCGTTCCGTATTGCGGAATATTTTAGCCCCTTAGTTAGAAACGTAAATCTGATTTTAGAGGCAGAGGTGGCAGAAGTCAGTTCTACAATAGTCGAACGGCTATATGCTTTAGATAATTTATCAATTCATAAACAAACTTTCTTTGATTTAATAGGTGATGGAAGGATAGAAAAAGTTATTCTTGATAGCGGAGATACCTTAGATGTTGATTGTGTTTTTGATTGTAGTCAACCTATCGCCAATACTGCTTTTCTTGAAGAGATGGGTAGCAAAGGTTATCTTTCAGTTAATGATGAAATGGAGACTTCTATTCCGGGTGTCTATGCGATTGGTGCTTGTAGGTTAGGCTCTAATTGTATGAGTGTTTCGGCAATAAATGATGCACATATAGCAACGAGCTCAATTGAAAGGTATCTTATAAGTTACTAATGAAGATAGGGCTGGTTGGATTTTTCGGTAACAATAACGTCGGTGATGAGGCTATTCTGAGAGCAATGATTAGCCAATTTAAAAAATACTATAAGCCTATACAAATTGTAGTATTTACAGATGCACCAGAAGAGACTAGAGAAAAATATGAAGTAATAGTTTTTTCAAGAAAGAAACTGACTCATTTAATAGCTGGTGTAAATTATTGTGATATGATTGTTTTTGCAGG
>JBAXBT010000146.1:0-4226 GCA_037141875.1 Candidatus Riflemargulisbacteria bacterium | reverse complement strand
TCACAGATACTCAAAGAGGAGCAGGCGGGTTTGGCTCAACAGGCAAATAAAAGAATTTACTATTTTAATACAATAATCCTTAATATGGGAAAAATCTTGGTATGCAAAACATTAAAGTTGGTAAAGGAATGTCAGGAATATCTTATAGAAAAATATCAATCGCTAGTTGGTCTAATCCAAAAGATCCAAGTATTTATTGTCAGCTAGAAGTTGAGACAGAAAATGCTTTAAGATTTATAGATGAGATTAATAAGAAAAATAGTAAAAATGAAATAACTCTTACACATTTTGTAGTTAAAATATTAGGAGAATGCTTTTATAAATATAATTTATTAAATTTAGTATTAATTAGAAATAAGTTATTCCTTAGGAAAGAAACCAATGTTTTTATTTCAACTTTATTGAGGACAACAAAAGGAAAAGATCTTTCTGGTGTTTCTGTTAAAGATGTTCCCAATCTCAATCTAGATGAAATCGCTGATGTTGTCGGAAAACAAGTTGAAATTCTTAGAAAGTCTAAAGAAATGGAGCTGGAAGGATTTCAGTCAATTATTAAATGGATTCCATCTTTGCTTTTAGGTATCGTTTATAAAATTATTGATTTTTTTATTTATACGCTAAATTTATCTCCAAGGCTATTTGGTCTTCCATCTGATCCCATAGGATCAGTAATAGTAACAAATATTGGGTCTTTAGGTTTAGACAATGCCTTTGTGCCATTATCTCCATACACAAGATGTCCACTAATTGTGGCAATAGGTAAGACAAAGAAGAAACCAGTAGTAGAAAATGATATCGTTATTCCTAGAGAGATAACGTCTATTAATTTTACATTAGACCATCGATATGCTGATGGAGCTGATGCAGGTTTATTCTTGCATTATTTCAAGAAAATATTCGAGAATCCCACAAAATATTCTGGAGTTTTTTTTCGTGAAGACAAAGATACGCGGGGTTAATCTCGGAGGTTGGTTAGTCCTTGAAAAATGGATAAAACCATCTTTGTTTGAATGTTCTACTGCAGAGGATGAACTTAGTTTATTATTAGAACTTAAAGATATAGCAATTAAGCGAATAAATTTTCATAGAGATAATTTTATAATAGAACAAGATATAGCATGGCTATCCTCTATAGGGATTAACGCGATTAGAATTCCTTATGGTCATTGGGTGTTTGGAGATGGTTATCCCTATCACGATAACTATAAAGATAAAAAGTATCCGTATGTCGAAGGTTCATTAGAATATTTAGATAGAGCAGTAACTTGGGCTGAGAAGTACGGATTAGCTGTGGTGTTGGATCTACATGCTGCTCCAGGTTGCCAGAATGGTTTTGATAACGGAGGTATGTTTAATACCTGCGATTGGCATCAGAGCATTGAATATGTAGACTTTACAGTTGATATATTGAGAAGGATTGCTGAAAGATATTCTGATAAAAAGCATATTTTAGCAATCTCCTTGCTTAATGAGCCTAGATGGGATATCTCTACAGATTTTATGAACAAATTTAATATAAAGGCAATAAATGCTATTAGAAGCGTTTCTGAGTTAGATGTTATGTTCCATGATGGGTTTAGAAATCATAATGAATGGAAAAATGAGTTTTCTAATAACGAAAAACAAAAATTATTTTACGATGTACATCGTTATCAGTGTTTCGAAACAGGAGATATGCTTATGGATATTTATTGGCATATTGATAAGTCAGTAACAAAATTGAAGAAAGAAGCCGAAGACATTAAACGTGAGTTAGGGATAAGAAGCATTGTCGGAGAATGGAGCTTAGGTCTTGATCCTAAGGTTGTGCCGGTTCTTTTTGAATTGAAAACAGATAAACATGCATATTTAGGGCTTGATAATATGCAATCTGAAGCAGCTAGAAAAGCTTTTGGTTGTTCACAGTTACTAGCCTATGAGTCTTTTGATGGCTGGTTTTTTTGGACATATAAAACAGAAAGTCAACCTGAGTGGAGCTTTGAGGAATGTGTTAAGAGAGACTGGTTACCAAAAAGATTTGATTAGGTATATTCTTTATCTTTTAGAATAACGTCGTGGGCTCCACCTTCGATTATGCTTGTTGCAGAAACAGGAGTTAGTCTAGCTGTTCTTTTAAGTTCTTCAATAGTTTTTGCACCACAACTACACATTGTGGATTTAATTTTAGCGAGTGTAATATCTAAAGTGTCTTTCAGTTTTCCTGCATAAGGAACATAGCTATCAACGCCTTCTTCAAATTTAAGATGTCCGTTTTTTTCGCCAAGCTCGTATCTTTCCCAATTTTTAGCTCTATTTGATCCTTCACCCCAGTATTCTTTTACGTAATTCTTGCCCAGGCGGATTGTTTTATTTGGGCTTTCGTCAAATCTGGCAAAGTATCTACCCATCATAATAAAGTCAGCTCCCATAGCTAGTGCTAAAACAGTATGGTAATCATGTACGATTCCCCCATCAGAGCAGATAGGAATGTAAATTCCAGTTCTTTCATAATATTCATCACGTGCTTTTGCTACTTCAATAATTGCTGTTGCTTGGCCACGTCCTATACCTTTTTGCTCTCTGGTAATACAGATAGAACCACCACCAATACCAACTTTGACAAAATCCGCACCAGCTTCTGCAAGATACAGAAATCCTTCTCTATCTACAATATTTCCAGCTCCAACTTTTGCGCAGTCACCAAAATTAGACTTGATGTATTCAATGGTTTCTTTTTGCCATACGGAATATCCATCAGAAGAATCAATACATAGAACATCTGCGCCTGCTTCAAGGAGGGCAGGAACTCTTTCCTTAAAATCTTTTGTGTTTATGCCTGCGCCAACAATTAATCTTTTTTCGTTATCAAGTAATTCAAAGGGGTGTTCCTTATGTTCGTCATAATCTTTTCGGAAAACAAGATTACGGAGATATCCTTTATCATTAACTATAGGAAGACAGTTTAGTTTGTGTTCCCAAAGTAGGTCGTTTGCTATATTAAGTGCGATTCCTTTTGTGCCGAAAATTAATTTATTAATTGGAGTCATGAAATCAGCAACTTTTTTATCTAGTGAGTCTCTACTAATTCTGTAGTCTTTACTAGTTACTATTCCCATGAGTTTTCCAGTAGGAGAGCCATCTTCTGTGACAGGCATTGTAGAATGACCAGTTTGTTTATTTAATTCAAGAACATCAGCTAATGAGTCATCAGGTTTTAAGTTTGTAGTGCTTATTACGAAGCCAGCTTTGTATTTTTTTACTTTTTTGACCATAGCTGCTTGAGAGATAATGTCTTGTGATTGATAAATAAAGGATAGTCCACCACATCTGGAAAGCGCTATTGCCATAGAGTCGTTGGAAACAGATTGCATGATTGCAGAAACAAAAGGGATATTTAGTTTTAATTCTGGTTCTGTGCCTTTCTTGTAGCGTACTAAAGGTGTATGTAAATTTATTTTATCAGGAGTACAGTCTTTTGTGGTTAAGTTTGGGACAAGGAGGTATTCATTAAAGGTTCTGGAGACTTCTTCATAAATATAGGTCATAAGTTACTCCTTTTGTCGTTGCTATATAATATATCACGAAGAGGCATAGCAATAAAGAAGAAGATAAGTGTGTTACAATAAATTTTAGATTAAAGCGAATGTGTATGGAGTATGAAATGATTAAAGTTGAAAAGGTAAGTATTGAAGAAGCTAAAGCTCAAGGAATTTTAAAATGGGGCATTTGGGAAAAAGAGATAAGTGAATTTCCTTGGAATTATGAAATAACTGAAATGAGCTATATTTTAGAGGGTGAAACTGAAGTTACGCCTGATGGTGGAGACACAGTTCATATCAAACCAGGAGACCTGGTTACTTTTAAGGCAGGATTAAATTGTACTTGGAAAGTAAAGAAGCCAATAAGAAAGCATTATAGCTTTTAGGTAGAAAAACTTTCACCAGTATATCCGTAAAAGGCTTTATTTTTAAATTTAGTTTTTATTTCATGGAAAGCAAGCAGACCAGTACAATGGTTTGTTACAATTTTATTTATTCCAATATCCTCTATTTTTTGAATAATGGACTTTCTTCTTGATTCTCCAGAAGATCTTAGGTGTAATCCGCCATATAATAAATTGATGGGCAGATTAAATAACTCCTTTGCGGTTTGCATGATATTTGTTATTCCTTTGTGTGCACAACCAGTAATGATGTTAATTTGATTGTTCTCAATAATTGCGATGAATAGCTCATCTTCAAAAGTAT
>JBAXBT010000145.1:0-4230 GCA_037141875.1 Candidatus Riflemargulisbacteria bacterium | reverse complement strand
CAATTATTATAATGAATAATCGTGGAGGAAGAGGGATTGACTGGGTGCTTACTGAATTAAGTTTACATGAGGAACTTTTTGCAAAGATAAGTAATTTAGAAACATTAACCATGGAAGGATTTAATAATATAGTTACAGAGTATAAGAAGGGATTGAATATAAAAATTGATAAAGAAGCGGTTAAACAGCAAAATTATTTAGAAGAAATTAAGGGTGAATTAGCTGGTGCTAATGAGTTAAGTCCAAGTGATTTGCGTTTATGGTATAAAACCAATCAAATTAATATAGAAGTAGCGATTCAAGCAAAGATTGATAAGGCATGGGCTGGTTATGATATGTCAATTGATAGGACAAAAGAGAGTAAGTTTTTGTTGGAAGCAGCTGATGAATTTGTGGCAGATTTAACAAGTAACTTAGGAAGCGAAACTGGTGATGTGATGCCAGAAATTAGGCAAAGGCTTTATGGAGCAGACCCTAGTCGTGATTATACTAAAGCAAGGTTAGCACTTGTCTTGACCTTAAAAGGTCAAATAGAGATTCCTTTGATAGATGGTGGAAAATTAACAATTAAAGATTACAAAGGGATTGAAAAACTTATTGATTTAGTTGATGAGCGTAAAGTTGATAAAGGATTAGTGGACAGAAAAACAACGATTAGCAATGGTGCGGTGACAGCGGGACTTAAAAACCCTAACCTAACAGATAAGTATAATAAATTATTAAAGGATTTGGGATGTACAGAACAAGCTAAATATTTTGAAAAAGTTTTAGTTGATGGAAATATTCCAAATCTAATAAGTGCATGTAATGAAAAGATGAATGGATATACTTTATTTACTACTGATCTTTCTCCTGATGGACGCGCAGTTTATGACCAACTTGAAAGACGAGTTGGTAGAAGTGGTGCAATGGCCGTTGTTATTTCCTTACTTAGTATGGATTCTGTAATGTTTGATAGATTTGGTAATCTTATTGGCGAAAAGGGATGTGCTGGTGATTTCATGAGAGATGCCTTAAGTTTATTAAATAATGATTCACAAGAATTGATTAAGCCTGGCGAACCTGGATTTAAAGAGTTACGTAGTATGATGGCTACTTTGGCAATTGTGGCAGAAAACAATGGTAGACTACAAAGAAATGGTGACCAGTATATAAGTGGTAGGATAAAAGATCTTTTTAGTTGGAATCTAGAATTACAAAGAGTAGCTGATGAAGTAGTTATATTAACTAATAATATAAATAGACAGCCTAATGAAATCGAGAGTGCGAGAAAATCCTTAAACAATCTGTTGCATGATTTTCATAATCTTCAGATGAAACAATATATAAATTTATATATAGGTATGACAAAGACTGATATAAAGGCAAATTTTGAGTTACTTGCAAAAACGTATGGAGTGTCTGAAGAAATATTTAATAGGTTTATAGATTCGCTTGAGTTTGATTCTGATAATAAATTTAATGGTGATAAAGATAAAGCAGAACTTTCTTTGAGAAAAGCTGTACTAGACACTCTTGTTGATATGAAATTAGCTTTGGTGAACGTTGCTGATAATGTTTCATTAGAAGAAGTGCAGGGTTTGTTAAGAAGGTTACAATCGAATACATCTATTATTACTTTCAATACAGATATTAAGGAAGTTATTGAAAGGGTTCAACGTATTTATCCTGCTAATGAAGCGCAGGTTGAAATTAATAAATTGTTGACAACTGAAGCAGTCAAAATATTTCAATCTTTAAATCGTACGATAATTGAATCGTTACCAATTCAAATTGAGGCTGGTCGTAAGCTTCAGAGTCAGTTATTTTTTACTGAAGAAGGACTTTCAGGTGTCAAAGTAATCGAGATTAATGGTAAGAAAGTTCTTGAGGTTGATGCTTTAAGATATTCTTCGTATGAAGGTGTGAAAAAATTAAATGAAATATTAAATAAACAGTCATGTAAAAATTATTTATCAGGCATGGGGTTGACGATAGAAACTGCAAAGGTGGTATATAGCACAGAAACTAGGATTGATTTAACAAAAGAGCAGATGCAACAATTTTCACCTGCGAGTGAATTATCTCCATTGCAATATGAATTATTAGCTATAGAAGATACTACAAATGGTTCTAAGTTTTCTATCACTACAGGAGAAGGAGTTGTTGAGAATATAGATGGAAATATCTCATTTAAGGTAGGAGAACAAGTGCTGTATAGTATTACCGAGGCAGAATTAACCGCTAAAAAAGCAGAGATTGTTAGCACTACCAAAACCTTGACAGAGATAGCAATAGCCAATGGTTTGGATATCAATAACGTAGCACACAGATCAGCAATTTATCGTTCCTTACTTTTGGCTACTAGTCAAAATAATGAACCACTAAAAGATTGTTGTATACCTGTGAGAGTATTAGCTCAACAGCTTACTGTTGGCTCATATGCCGAGTATCACAAGTCACTTACAGAAAGGTCTGTAAAGTTAAGCGATGGAAGTACCTTAGTTATTGATAATAGAATTCATGATTTAATTTTAAAAGATGTTTTGAAACAGCCATTAACAGAAGCGGAAACGGCAAATTTGTTAGCTTTTTTAGAAAGCGATAAAGCTATATACGATCAACTCCATAATCATTTTATTAACAGTAAGGAGCAGTCAGAAATATTGATTAATGAAATGAAAGCTCTTGATACTTCATTAGTAAATAGATTTAATTCTTATTTCCCAGACATTAAGGCTATAAAATATGCTCAACGTGAGGCATTGCCAATGTTTCAGTTTCAGATACCAAATACGCCTATAGAATTACAGGCAATAACTCAGGTTGGTATATATTTAGATGTTCTCACGAATGATTTAGCAGCACCACAAAAACTTCCAACATCAACGGAAATAACATCTAAGATTCAGGCAGTAAGGGATTTGTTAAATAAGGGAAATGTTATTGATGGTAAAGAACTAGCAGAGAGCATGTCGCTGTTGAGTGAGGCTTTAGTAAAATATAAAGCTGCTAATCTATCTTTGCCGAAGGTGACAATTGTAAGCCCTGCTTGTTTAGAGTATATAAATATGTACGAGCAGGCTGAAGACCCAAGTGTAAAAGCAAAAATACTGAGTGCTTTAGCAAATGATTATAGTTTTTCACAAGCATTAGCAGGTGTAAGTGGGAAGAATCAGTACATTTGGAATCAATTTATGTTAGAAATGAGAAAAGCAGGAGAAACAGGATTATTGTCTTTAGATGAGAGAGCCAATCAACTTAAAAATAATATCAATGGTATTCCATTTACTGAAGTTGAAAAAGTATGTTGGAAAAACGCGAGCCGTTTGGGAAATTATTATCAATTTTATATGGCAGATAGTTTTAATAGCTCCTCTTCGGTTGACAATGGTATTGGCTTAGGAGTGAATCTTGCACATGGTTTTGCGATGGGCGTTGGCTCAGGACTTGTTTTGAATGCTTTTAATCTTTCAAACGAAGACTATACTCTACAACAGTATGGGAAAGATGCACGTATGCAAGGATGGAGTTGGTTACAGTTCGAAGGAGAAATGTATGTTGGTAAATTGTTTGGATTGAATCCAGGAACACCACCATTATTAAGCATGAGTGATCGCTCATTAAATTGGTTAAATAGTGCAATGGAAAAGATGCCAAACAGAGTTGGTAGTGTTCTTGCTAACGAGACTAGCCAAGCCTTATTAAATGGTACAGCAGGAATGTCAGGAAGCGTTGGCAAATCAGTAAAAGGTGTATTCTCAGGTCCTATGGCTGTGATATTTGGAACAGAACTAATGTTTACTATGGGAAAACTGAGAAAAGAAGGTAAGGCTGGGATGATCCCAATGGCCACAATGTCAGCTACAGTTAATTTGGCTTCCTTTGCTGGGACTTCGGGTATAATAGAGCATTTTTTGCCTAAGTCATATGGATTATCTTTAATCGCAAGTATTTTAGTTTCTGGATTTCTTTCTGAAAAATTTAATTCATTGCAGCCGGTACAGCATTTAGGAAGGAAGATGGATTTTAATTATAATCATAATGGGGGATTGTCAACTATTCCAACCGCATTAGCTGATGGTATGGAGGTTGCCTCACCATATTTAATGCAAAGATTTCTAAGTTCAAGTTTAGCTTCTTCAAATGCAGGTAGACTACGTGCATTTAGTAGCAGCGTTGTGAATGCCGGTTATCGCAACGAAGTTTTTAGTATTAAAGGTGGTCCATTCGCTGTTGCTTATGAGGCTG
>JBAXBT010000144.1:0-4284 GCA_037141875.1 Candidatus Riflemargulisbacteria bacterium | reverse complement strand
ATAAGTTCTATTCGGCCAAGTTCCTATAAAGAATTTTCTATCATTTGGAATAATGACCCACACAAGGTTGATAGGTGGAGGGAACTCACTCTTAAGTTTATTAGAAAAGGTTATGCGGGGTTAGAAGATATTCGTCATCTTAGTGAACAAGAGATGAAGGAAATACGCATTTGTGCAGAAGATATTGATTGGTATCTTAAATTTATCAGGAAACCAGTTAGTTGGCAGGAAGGACAAATAGATAAATATCCAGAGATAAAGCTAAATTATGAACTTGCAAAACTATTTTTTGGTGAGTTGAATTCTAATCAGCTGAGTACTGAAAACATATTTACTAGTATGGCAGATGACAGATCGGCACCAGGGAATATGTTTCATGTATGGAACAAGAATAGAGCCAGCTGCCCTAATTTTATTGGGTTCTTTGGTGGTGCGTCTATTTTATTTTTTAGGCTTCATGTGGCTTTTCAGTTAGCAAGTGTGGCAACTCTTTTGTATGATTCACAGAAATTATTTAAGATAGTTGAGCTAGGCGAGGAGAAATGGACAATCCTTAAAATAGAGGATGATATTCGTATATTAGATAAGCGTGGTAATGTTGCTTTTGCTTTTAATATAAAGAATTTACATCCTTTTGTCGCTGGATTCTGTCGTCATCGTGAAGGTTATTCATCTATTTTAAAAGAGATAGTTGCCGGCAGGACAGATATCGAGAACTTTGCTTTAGTTGATAAGGCAGGAGGGACTACTTCTGCGCATGAATTAGTAACTGCTTTAGATCTTCCAGAAGCTAAAGATATTGATTTGGCCAAAAAGACATATCCAGCAGGCATGGACATTTTTGATAATGAGGTTTCGATGTTAAAGCCTTATCCAACAGTTCTTGGTCAGGTATGGTTGATGCCGTCTGATGTGATTAATAGACCGCTTAAACCTTTTATTGAATTAAATATGCCAAATATTGAGCATTTAAATGATGCGATTTATCAGGATGAATATGATGGGGGAACAATGCTAACTTATGTTAGTAAGGTTTTGTATTGTGGAAAAGAAGTAGATATTATTAAAAAGTATAATACTAATGACAATAAGGTTACTGTTGAGATATGGAATAGATCTCAAGGAGTTATATCTTTTAATCCCGTTGTTGCGTTCCCTGTCACTCTTGATTGGTACGAGCGTGAAAATTATAGTTTAGAGAAATCAAAGTTTCCGTTAAATGGTGAAGTGAAACAGTTCTTCAAAGATAGCCTCTATTTAGAAGACAAGATTTCAAATATTGGACTTACAATAAAAAGTTCAAGGAATGATACAAAGTTTGTTTGTACAACAATGTATAGCTTCCAGCCTTCAGATGAGGGATATTACAGTATGTCACCACAATATGAAATGGTAGTACTCAGTAGCTTGTTAGTAATTAGTCTTTTGCCAGGACAAGATCATCGTTTGGAATATAGAATCGATAATCAAGCTCTTACCTCTGAACCTTTGTGGGATATTAATTATGATGAATTACCCGAAGAACTTAAACAAAAAATAGCAGTTTTCAAGGAAACGATGTTAGATAACAAAGGGTTTAATGAATTTCAGAAAACAAAATTAATTTATGCTCGGCACCCAGAAATAGTCTTTTGGGCTAAAAATAAGTAACACCCTTCCGTCAGGCTAACGCCTGCCACCTTCCACCTCACCAACGGAATAAATATATGTATCTTAACAAGCATGATGCCGTTGCCTCTCCTGACAGAGAGGCTTAGTTGACAAGGTTGCATATAGAAAACATAAAAGGGAAGGATTATTAATTTTTTTATTTGTGTTGCATTTCAATTTAAAGGTCCCGGAGCAACCTGAGCGAATATAAAATCGCAGATATTTCGATGTCATTTTAAGGTGCTGAATACAAAAACCATAGTAAGGCAATGCTCCTGCAGGTTGAGTATTATATTATGAAGCTGGCATTAGCTCACAAGGTGACAAGAAATATTCCAGATTTTAATGAAGCGAATTTGCGTAGGGACTAGCGGATTGTTAAGGTCGGTAATGAGACCTTAACATAAATGTATTTTAGCTATATAATAATTCCCGTTATGGAACAGCAAGAACACATTGAACATATTGATGAATTCAAAATAAGAAGAGAAAAAGTAGCAGAATCAAGGCTAGCTGACAGAGAACCATACCCTGCTTTTTACCACAGAGAAAGCACGCTTTCAGAAATCAAAGAAAAACATCAAGAAGAAGTTGTTGCTGGTAAAGAAGGCTTAGTTGTTTCTACTGCTGGTAGGCTAATTGCAAAAAGAGGACATGGAAAAGCATCCTTTGGTAATTTAATGGATGGCAAAGAGAAACTTCAAGTTTATGCAAAAGAAGACATCTTAGGCGCAGAAGCTTATGAATGGTATACCAAGTTAGATGTTGGCGATTTTATTGGTGTTAAAGGTGAGCTTTTTATTACGAGAACCGGTGAGCTGACAATAAAGGTTTCAGAGTTTCAGTTACTTTCTAAGTCACTTAACCCACTCCCTGAGAAGTTCCATGGTTTGCAAGACAAGGAACTAAGATACCGTAAAAGGTATTTAGACCTTATTGCAAATCCAGAGATTAAAGACGTTTTCGAAAAAAGAAGTAAGATTATTTCTCTGATAAGAAGAAAGTTTGAAGAGAAAGGTTTCATGGAAGTCGAGACGCCAGTGTTACATGCTATCGCTGGAGGAGCTAATGCTCGACCATTTATGACGCACCATAATGCACTCGATATGAAGCTATACATGAGAATAGCCTTAGAGTTACATCTTAAGCGTCTTATTGTTGGTGGCTTTGAGAAAGTCTATGAAATAGGTAGAGTTTTTAGAAATGAAGGCATTTCTTATAAGCACAATCCTGAATATACTTTGCTGGAGCTTTATCAAGCATATGCTGACTATAACGATATGATGGACCTTGCAGAAGACGTCATTTCTTCTTTAGTGAAGGATATGACTGGTAGCTTTAAAATCGTTTATGATGGCAATGACATTGATTTCACGCCACCTTGGACAAGAGCAACCATGTCAGATCTCATTAAGAAATTCTCAGGGATAGATATTCAAGGTAAAACATTTGCAGAACTTAAGCAAGAAATAGAAGCAAAAGGTATGCATTTAAAACCAGAACATTCTTCAGTTGGTCAGCTTATTAATTTCTTATACGATGAAAAGGTAGAATTAAAACTAATTAATCCAACCTTTGTTACAGACTATCCATTAGAAACATCACCACTTGCGAAGAAGCATCGTGATAATCCAGAGCTTGTTGAGAGGTTTGAGTTAGTTGTTAATACAATGGAGATAGCGAATGCTTATTCTGAGTTAAACGATGCGATAGATCAGAAAGCAAGGTTTGAAGAGCAGGTTGCTCAACGATTAGCTGGCGACGATGAAGCTCACATGATGGACGATGATTTTGTTGAAGCCTTAGAATATGGCATGCCGCCAACAGGTGGACTAGGCATAGGTATTGATAGGGTAATAATGCTGATTACAGGGCAAACATCAATCAGAGACGTTCTTTTGTTCCCGCATATGCGTCACAAATAGGCTTTAGCTTTTTCTAGTCCAAAATCAGAAACATATCTCCAAGCAGCAGTTCTTCCAGTGTCCGAGTTGCGATTACCTTTAATAAATCTGGCTGAATTTTGTTCAACAAATAGTTTAGCTTCTTCAAAACGAGCTTCGCCATGTTTTAGGCCGTACATGATAAGAAATCTCCAAGCAAATGCATCGCCGTTCATTTCGACGTTATGTTTATTAACAAAGAGTACAGCTTCTTCGATTTGTTCTATTAGCTCAAAACGGGAATCAATAATTTCAAAAAAAGTATTTATTGGTACTCCCAGGTTCGCTATTTTTTCAATCTCAGAGACAGGAATGAGTCTGCTTAACAAACAGGCTTTCCTATGACTAGACAACTCATCCATTTTTATTATTGGCGATGTGGAATATTCAACAAGTAGTTTTTTGATATTATTAGTGAAATTATAGTTATCTGTTTCATTAATAATTTTTAGGGTGGAGGTTAAGTCGTTTATTTTGAGAATATCAGCTTCTTGTTCTGATATGATTTTCCATTTAGTAAGTAAATTAATTGAACCATCCTTAAGTCTTAATAAAGTGTTGGCTAATTGTTGAGAGTAATTTATTAGAAATTCTTTTTCAATAAATGCTTTTGTTATTTGGTTAGATGAATATTGGCTAATTCGTCCTTTCTTTAACCCAAGGCTGGATGGTTGTCTCTTTGTTAGAGATA
>JBAXBT010000143.1:0-4308 GCA_037141875.1 Candidatus Riflemargulisbacteria bacterium | reverse complement strand
GTTCTTTTTCGACAGCTAGATTTGCTTCAGTAGGAGTATTTGCTCTAAATATTGCCTGTAATGCATAAATAGCTCCACCAATAGCATGGGTAGGTACATGGGCCGTTGCGACTGCTTGTCCTGCCGCCCTAGCAACAGAGCGGGCGGCATTATCTTCTCCTATTTCTCGTGCAGCTGCATGAGAAGAAAGCGAAGCACTTCGGATGGTAGACATTTTGAATTTTCCAGTAGCAATCCATGCTTGCAGTGTTTCGATAGCGTGCCTAGGTCGTTGGTCTTGTGGGTATTTCTTTTCAAAGTAGGGCATTACTCGTTCAACGCAATCAATAGACCAACTAGCTAATATTTTATGGTCTGTTATTTTTATAAATTCAATAAATTTGTTTTTGTATTGTGCTAAAGAGAATTTATTTCTTTCTTTCATAATTACATAATAATAAATAGTATGGATTATACAAAGCAATATTTAAACCCCCTTTATCAAAGGGGGTGGTCACAAAGTGACCGGGGGATTATCCCCCCTCTAGAGAGGGGGTTAGGGGGTGTGTTCTTGCATTTATGATATTATAATTATTAATGGAAAATAGGCATAGAATATATATTCGATTGGGATTTTAGAGATTGAAGATTTATTGGTAGTATTTGGATTTTGTCATTTGGATTTTTATCCTTCCCTTTTCAAGGGAAGGTGCCCGATAGGGCGGAAGGGTGGTCAATCATGTCAAACGATAATAATGAAAAATGTTGTTCTGGTGGTCATGGCAAAGGCGCGGCGTCTAATACAATCTATGGATTAGGGTTTGTTGGAGCAGCTATTTATTTTATAGCAAAAGCAACAAGTTTTTGGATGGGTGTTTTGGGGTTTCTGAAAGCACTTGTTTGGCCAGCGTACCTTGTTTATGGGTTGCTAAAGTCTTTAGGGATATAGATTAGTCTAAAGAGAACAATCCTTTTGTTGAAAAGTTTGGATCAGATGTCACATTAATCCCCAGTTTTCTTAAACCAGCTTCGTCTCCAACTGTTGGTATATGGGTGGTATGCATTTCACGGTTTCTAAGTTCTTGTAGTTTCTCTAATGCTACTTGTGCAGATGGATTCGAAGCAGCACAAATGCTTAGCGCAATGAGTGTTTCGTTTAGGTTTAAGTTGACGGTTTTACTATTAAAAACATCAGCCTTTAAGGTGTTTATCGATTCTAATACTTGAGGCGAGAGAAGGTGAATGTTGTCAGGGATTCCTGCTAATACTTTGATTGCATTTAAGATAACACTGGAAGCAACGTGGATAGTCTTTGAATTTTTGCCTGTTACTATCGAACCATCTTTTAACTGAATAGCTGCACCACAATAAATCCCATGATTACCTTTATTTTTTTTCTCGCAATCAATCGCTGCTTTTCTAGCAGGTAGCACCACAGGTCTGTCCTCAGGTTTTATATCAAGAACCTCCATAAGCATTTGAAGTTTATCAATGCTTTTTTTGTCACATACGCCAGCGATGTACTCTGTTGTATGTCTGAAGTATCTTCGGATAATTTCTTGCTTGGCAGCTTCTTTTACTTTTTCGTCATTTATTATGCTGAACCCGGCTCTATTTACACCCATGTCTGTTGGGGATTTATACATAATTTCTTTTCCTTGTATCCGTTGAAGGATTTTCTTTAAGATAGGAAAGGATTCAACATCACGATTATAATTAACAGCCTTTTCGTTATATGCTTCTAAATGATGTGGGTCTATTAAGTTGAAGTCTAGCAAATCAGCAGTAGCGGCTTCATATGCTAGGTTAACAGGATGATTTACGGGTATATTCCAAATAGGGAATGTTTCAAATTTTGCATATCCGCTTTCAACTCCTCTTTTGTGGTCATGGTAAAGTTGTGATAAGCAGGTAGCCAGTTTGCCACTACCTGGACCAGGTCCTGTAACTATAACAATTGGGCAAGTTGTTTGGATATAATCATTAGCCCCATAACCAGCATCACTTACTACTAAATCCAGATTAGAAGGATAACCTTTTGTGTAACGATGTGTGTAAACTTTTATATTTTGTCTCTCAATTTTCTTTTAAAAATATTTGTTGCTGGTTGATCATCGTAACGAGTGATTACTACCGCCGTAACGTCAATGCCCCATTCCTTTAAGTTATCAATCATTTTAAAGGCATCTACATCATAAGTAATGCCAAAGTCACCTCTTACTTTTCTTTTTTCTATGTCGTCAGCGTAAATACAAAGAATGATGTCGGCCTTTTTCTTAAGATTTTGTAAAAGCCTAATTTTTATGTTCGGGTCATAGCCAGGCAATACTCTTGCAGCATGATAATCATAGAGAAGCTTGCCACCGAACTCTAAGTAAAGTTTGTTGTTGAAATTGGCTGCTCTTGCCAGAATATATTCAGTTTGTTCTTGTAAATATTTGTCATTATCAAAAACAATATTGTTAACCATATAATAATCTCCTCATTTGATTATAAGTCAATTAAGCGCATTCTGCCAAATCGTAAGATAACAGTATCGAAATATTAAAATTAAGTAAATATGTTCTAAATTTTTTCAAATGGTTTAGTGGAAATAGTTCAGTAGCTTATCTTGTTTATGGGTTACTGATTTTTTGACTATAAAATAATTATTCTTATAAGTAGGATTGGTTGGGAAACCAAATCATATTTTTCGATAACTATATTAGGTGCAAGATGAATAATAAAATAATTTCGCAATCAAATAGTAGTATTGAAAAAATCGACCTTCTGAAGTTGAGAGCTTTTGTTTTGAGTTGCAGAAATGGAACATGTTTAGCAAATTCATCAACAGTTATTTATATTTTAAGATCTCTGGGTGAGAGAGCAGAATTGCTCGGCATGTATAGGATAAATGAGGATCAACCATTTCAGTATCTTGTTGATTCTGATTACGGTTATATTGATATTGAAATGTATAATGATGAAGAAGACCATTATGATGAGACAAGGTTGGCGCCGGAGGTAGATTATCTTAGAGTTTTAGAGGAGTTAAGGATTAGGCGCGTGCTTACTAAGATACATAAAAAAATTCAACAAGGTTTGTTTTTTTAGTTAAACAATCTATACTATTATATATATGAGCAAAACTATCATTGTTTATTATTCATTTGAGGGAAGTACAAAGTTTATTGCAGATTATCTTGCAGAGAAACTTGGCGCAGAGATTTTATCTCTTAAACCTGAAAAAGAAATCAGTACTCACGGATTCATGAAGTATTTTTTTGGTGGAAGACAAGCAGTTATGAAGATAAAACCACCTTTAATAAAATATGTTTTCGATGTAAATAAGTACGATACCATTATTTTAGGATGCCCAATATGGGCAGGACCAATTGCTCCTCCATTAAGGACATTCCTTAGTGAGAACAAAATAGAGGGCAAGAAGGTCGCTTTTTTTTGTACCCACAAGGGAGGCAAGGGAAAGGTGCTTGAAGTCGCGCAGAAGCTGTTAAGTAACGGTAACGAGTATTTGGGTTCAATGGACATAAACAGTCCTTTGACTAATAATGACTTCTCTTTTGACCTACTAAATGAATGGATAGAGAGTCTTAGTTAAGCATAGAATTACATCACAAATTATAGATGTAATTATTATGTTGACGGCAATATTCCTTTTAGGTAAAATACACGGGCTTCTGTTTAATGGGAGCAGTTATTGAACGCTAATTGACGGCGAAGGAAATTGAAAAATGAATAGCAGATTTATGGATGTTTTAAATGTAATTTGTTCTTAGGCTTCGGTCTAAGATTTTTAATCAATTGAGAGTTTGATCCTGGCTCAGGATTAACGCTGGAGGCGTGCCTAACACATGCAAGTCGAGCGATACAGGACTTTAGCTTGCTAAAGTTGCTGATAAGCGGCGGACGGGTGAGTAATACATAAGCAATCTGCCCTTTAGTTGGGGATAACCCTTGGAAACAGGGGCTAATACCGAATAGTCTCATTTAAACGCATGTTTTTATGAGTAAAGGCTTCGGCCGCTATTGGAGGAGCTTATGCCTGATTAGTTAGTTGGTAGGGTAACGGCCTACCAAGACTATGATCAGTAGCTGGTCTGAGAAGATGGTCAGCCACACTGGGACTGAGACACGGCCCAGACTCCTACGGGAGGCAGCAGTGAGGAATTTTGCGCAATGGAGGAAACTCTGACGCAGCGACGCCTCGTGAATGATGAAGTCTTTCGGGATGTAAAGTTCTGTCAGTGGGGAAAATTATGATGGTACCCACAGAGGAAGCACCGGCTAACTACGTGCCAGCAGCCGCGGTAATACGTAGGGTGCAAGCGT
>JBAXBT010000142.1:0-4354 GCA_037141875.1 Candidatus Riflemargulisbacteria bacterium | reverse complement strand
TGGAGATGGAACAAGAATTCTATCTTCTCCAGTAAATACTTTTTCTGAACCACCATTAAAGAAAAAAGTAACATGTGCATATTTTTCTGTTTCAGCAATTCTTAATTGCGAAAGACCGATTTCAGATAAGTATTCGCCAAGAGTATTGGTGAAAGTATCAGGTGGATAAGCGATGTTCTCATTTAATCCAGATTGATACTCGGTAAAAGAAGTAAAGAATATTTTAGGTGTTACAATATTTTGGAAAATATTTTTAGGGTCATCGTTAACTTTATTTAAAAAAGTTTTTGTTATCTGCCTAGATCTATCTGGTCTAAAGTTGAAGAAAACCATTGAGTCGTTTTCTTCAACTTTAGTAATGTTACTATTTTTAGTTATAACAGTTGGCATTATAAATTCATCGTTTTGCTTTGATTCATATCTTTCTTTAAGAAGTTGTATTGGATTATTATGAATTTCACCTTTACCATTAACGATTGCGTTATAAGCGATAAAATTTCTATCATAGTTATTATCTCTATCCATTGCATAATATCGACCCATAACGCTTACAACTCGCCCAACACCAAGTTCATTTATCTTATTTTCAAGTTTTTGCATGTAATTAATGCCAGAGGTAGGGGAAGTGTCTCTGCCGTCCATTAATGCGTGTATAAATACCTTGTTCAGGTTCATATTTTTAGCTTTTTGGAGTAGGGCAAAAAGATGAGAAATATCACTATGAACGCCACCATCAGAAAGTAAGCCAATAAAATGGATGGCTGTATTATTTTCTTGAGCATTTAAAAATGCTTTATGAATAGGGGAATTATTAAAAAATTCTCCATTTTCAATCTCGACATTTATTTTTACTAGAGATTGATAAACAACTCTACCTGCTCCGATATTTTGATGCCCAACTTCAGAGTTTCCCATAACTCCATCTGGAAGACCAACTTCGCGACCATTAGTATTAAGTGAAGAAGTTGGGTACGTTTTTAAAAAATTTGTAAGATTGGGTGTTTCAGCTAAAAAAATAGCATTGCTTTCATCGTTTTTTCCAATTCCCCAACCATCTAATATTGCAAGTAATGCTGGACGGTATTTTGTCATTACATCTCCTTTATTTTTTAAATATTTAATTTTAATTATTGTAGGTTATCTATCATGGTCTGAAAAGCCGAATTTAAGCCATGTATAAATTTGTAAAATGTGGATAACTTATATAAATGTTAATAAATACTCACAATCCAATAAACATAAAGCATAGAAGGCCAATTGCTATGATTTAATATTTTACATAATATATATTATGCGACATTGATTAATTAGTATTTATACAGATAGTGAGTAATAGGACTCCTGGATGTCTAACTACTATTTAATATCTTTATGGGGTATTCATTGCCAACTGTAGCTGGTTACTGCAATACTGCTTTCAATTTCTAGTTATATTACTACTTTAATTTGATCATTTCAGGCTTTATCTATATTTAAGTACCTACAATATCTATTCCCTGCCTTTATGCATTCACTATATTATTTAAATGCTTAATAAATTGTGACTCTAGTTGTATTAACAATATTTCTATCTCTTAAAATATATTGTAAATTTTAAGTAGTCAAATTTGTTTGTTATATAATATTTACAAGTGATTTATTAGATGTATTTTTCTATTTATAATAACTTCCAAATAATTTACACGCATATTATTAAAGTATCAATACTTTTTTGAAGCAAACAATTAGGTTATGATTAAATCTAAGTAATTACTATCTTTATTCGTCTATTTATACTCTTTTGCTTGATGATTATATTATTATAACGTTATATTTAATTGATAATTATCGTGTTACTGTTAGTGCTTTACTTGCCAAATATTGATAGAATAAGCATAATAGTTGAAAAATGATTAGGAGATATTAATGGAATTATTAGCGAATAAGAGAATTCTAATTTATGGTGATATTATGCTAGATAAGTATTTTACTGGCAAAGTAAGCAGAATTTCTCCTGAAGCACCAGTTCCTGTAGTTAAGGTTGATAATGAGCATATGACTCTTGGTGGTTCGGCTAATGTAGCTAATAATATTTCTAAATTAGGCAATATGCCTATTTTAATTGGTTTTCTTGGTAAGGATAAGAATGCAGATGAACTTTTAAATTTAGGGCAACAGGAAGGCATTCAAATAGATTCTATGGTGACGAACAGCCCTACTATTACAAAAATACGGGTTATCGGCGGCCATCAACAAATCACTCGTCTTGATTTTGAAGAACACTTGAATCTTAATAAAGAAAATTTAATATCATTAGAAACTAAAATAAATCAAATTGTTAATACAAATCTTGGAGTTGTAATAATTTCAGATTATTTAAAAGGTTCATGCACGATAGATACCTGTCAGTTAATTATTAAACAATGTCAGAATTATAAAATACCAGTAATCGTCGATCCCAAAGGCAGTGATTGGAACAAATATAATGGAGCATTTATGCTAACTCCTAATTTAAAAGAATTAGAGCAAGTTTCCAACGTAGAAATAAGTAATACGGATGATCAAATAACAAAATACGCTCTACCCTTGCTGGAAAAATATAATTTGAAATACATATTAGTTACAAGATCTGAAAAAGGAATGATATTAATTTCCCAAAATAAAATTATAAACTTTTCGACTGAAGCAAAAGAGGTATATGATGTTTCAGGTGCTGGAGATACAGTTATTGCTACAGTTTCTTTAGGCGTAGCATTAGGTATGGAGATTGAGGAAGCTGTTAAAATGGCAAATCTCGCTGCTGGTATAGTTGTAAGTAAGTTTGGCACTACTCCTATTTATAAAGATGAGTTACTAAAGGCTATGAATGAAGTATCTACAAAACTTGTTTCAGGCGCTGAGCTATTAAGAATTATTAGCCAGGAAAAGAAAAAATGCAAAAAAATTGTTTTTACTAATGGATGTTTTGATATCCTTCATAAAGGACATTTAAGCTATTTAAGAGAAGCAAGTAAATTGGGTGATATTTTCATCTTAGGGCTTAATAGCGATGGCTCTGTAAAAAGATTAAAGGGAAATGATAGGCCTATTAATAATGAGGAAGATCGCGCAGAAGTTCTTTCCTTTTTAGATTTTATAGATTACATAACTATTTTTGACGAAGAAACACCTTACGAGCTTATTAAAAGCATAAAACCAGATGTTTTAGTAAAAGGTGGAGATTATAAAGCTGAAAATGTCGTTGGAAGAGAATTTTCAGGTAAAGTAGAAATTCTTCCTTTCGTTGATGGGTATTCCACAACGAATATTATCAATAAAATGAAATAAGATAGTCACTATGCGTATTTTATTTGTCATTCGAGTTTAAAATTCTGGATTTAATTCTTTAGATAAATGTTTAATAATGGCAGCCCCTAGGAGAATTGAACTCCTGCTTACAGGATGAAAACCTGGTGTCCTAACCACTAGACGAAGGGGCCACTTAATATAGATTGGTGGGCGGTGACAGGATCGAACTGCCGACCCTCTGGGTGTAAACCAGATGCTCTACCATCTGAGCTAACCGCCCTTATCAATTTGAAACACCTTGCGAAAAGGCTTAGAAAATATACCATGCTAAAAAATCACTGTCAACGGTGTATAATTAATGGCATTGTATGGAAAATTTATACTATATGGATAATGCTTATAAACAAGCCCTGCTCTCTTTGAATCATCAAGACGTACCAGTTGGTGCTGTGATTGTAAAAGATGGAAGTATTATTGCTGAAGGTAGGAATAAGCGTGTATTAGAGAACAATGCTTTACTACATGCAGAGGTTGATGCAATCCAGAATGCATGTAAGGCATTAAATAATTGGAGACTTGATGGATGCATTCTATATGTAACGCTTGAACCCTGTATTATGTGTGTTGGCGCTATTATTCAGTCACGGATAAGTAGTATTGTTTTTGGAGCATTGGACTCTAAGGCTGGATGTGTTGTTAGTAAGTATAAAATATTTGATGAGAATAAACTTATTCACAAAGTTACTTATGAATATTTTCCTGATGATAGATGTTCAGTTGTGTTAAGTAATTTTTTTGAAAAAAAAAGAACTAAAATTAATTAGCTTTTACCAAATATCTCGTTTTCTATGATTTCACAAATAATATGAATAACAAGACCATGACATTCTTGAATTCTTGGAGTGATGTTTCCAGGAATACAAATATTTATATCACAAACTTTATTCATTTTGCCACCATTTTTACCAGTAAGGCCTACTATCGTGATCCCTTTATCTGTGCAGACTTTTATGGATTGCATAATGTTTTCTGAGTTACCACTGGTTGAGATAGCAAAAAATATGTCTCCTTTTTTTCCTAGTCCTTC
>JBAXBT010000141.1:0-4397 GCA_037141875.1 Candidatus Riflemargulisbacteria bacterium | reverse complement strand
TTAGCAGAAAATGCACCATTTATAAATAAGTTAGCAGTTGAGGCTGATAAATATGATATTGATATGAAGAGTAATGTTATTAATATGGAAGACTTCAAAAAGAATATTCCAAAACAAGCTAAAGAAAGATTAGATGAAGTAGGTAAACTAAATTTATCTATTACTGGCAAGACAACCGCTTCAGATGTTTCTGAAAAAGTAAGTTTATTAAGACAAGTCCAAAGGTTTGATAGAGCATTACAATTAACTGAAGATGCTTTAGGTCATTTCAAGAAACCAAATGAACAAAAAGAATTACTTAAGTTACAGATAGAAATTAAGTTGGAAATAATGCAACTTAAGAAACCTGCAGAACGTGAAACTGATGCTAAAGAAATTGAAAGATTAATTAGTGATTATAGTAAAACCTCAGGTGACTCAGAAGTCAAGGTTGAAGTTGTTTTACAACGTATTGCCCTTGATACTGCACGTGGTGAAGCAACAAAACAGTCGTTAGATACTTCTAAATTGCCAGCTAAGTTTAATTTTCTTTACCAGATGATGATTGTTTATAACAAGATGTCCCAAGAAGGGTTTTCAGATTATGCTAGGGTTAGGAAAGATGTAGATGAAGCTTTTGGTAAGATGCCTATTGTCGATCAGTCTGATTACAAGGAAGCTAAGATGGGAATATATGTAAGAATGCTGGATAGTGCTAAGGGGAATTATAAAACAGCAAGACTTACAGAAAAGGACATTATTCTAATGTCTTGGGATCAAGCAGCGACAATACTTGTAGCAACAGATAAGAATGCAGCACTAGTACTATTAGGAAAGCTAGCAAATACGCCAAAGGATTCTTTTCGTAGAATTAAAGCAACTTTAGCAGGATATGCAGGGTCTTCTACCCTTGATTCAGCTTTGGCAGAGAATAATATATATGTTAAAAATAATACTCCAATAAATGAGGTTAATAAGAATAATCTGCCTAGTGTTGGTTTTATCCAAGATGGTACAGGTGTTCGTGCAACGAATGAGTCAGAACGAGATAACTCAAAAAATATGCCAGCTGGAATAGTAGCCGAAGAAGCATCTGTTAGCAAAGCTACATTCAATAATGGATTTAGTCTTGATGCTAATTCATATGCTGTTAAAGTAGGATTTAAGTCTGCAAATGAAATGTTTGATTATCTTGATAAACATAGTACGTTAATTGAAGGATTAAATGCTAAAAAAGAAACAGTTACAAAAAGTGGAACATGGACAAAAGAAATACCTGTATATGAAAATTTTCCAGTCGAAAATGAGGATGGAAGTGGTACTCATATTGAGCAAGTGCAAACTGGTACGAGAACAATTAGTGGACCGTATACTTGGGATGAGGAAGTTTTAGTTCCTGTAAAAGGGATGAGTAAAACCTTTGATATTAATGCTCCACGTGTAATTGACGTGCAAGAAATAATTTTCAATAAATCTCTTACTAAATCATTTGGATTTTATGCTTTTTACCGTGAGAAAAAGGATTTTAAGCTTGGTGATAGTCCTTTTCAAGTTAAAAGCATTAATAAAAATGATGTAGGCGAAATGTTTGACAACAAGGAATTAGGATTCGGCTTTAAGTATGATAAAGATGGCACTGTTTTGGCCATCAAATTTACGCATTATAATAAATATCAAGAACCTGGCAATTTTGTTGGTGGTGGTGATGGGGATATGTATATGATTAACAAACCTCCAGTCAGCGATAAAATTGATTTAAATTTTGAAAAGGCAATAACTGACAATGTTAAAGTTTTAGGTTCTTTTCAAATGGATAATATAGGACAGCATTATGGTAATGTTGGTATTGTCTATGAGGATAAAAAGACAGGTCAAATAGGTGTATATTTTACTAGTGGTAAATATGCTTATTTCGGTGATAAGGGGCAGTATGAGAATGTTGAACAAAAAGGGGTTAATTTGTTATGGAAAAAAGAGTGGGAAGTAGCAAGTGCGAAATTTACCGCTTTTATCAATACAGGCTATCAAAATAACACTAATAAACAGCCAGCTTCAAACGGTTTTCATACAAGTGCTGGAGTAATGGTAACAAATGAAAGTGGATCGTTGAATGCAGGGGTTGTAGTCACCGAACAGTTTACTAAATCAGGTAATGCAACAGATCTCTCCGCTGTAATTGGATATCACGGGAGGTTAAAAGATTTATTTGATAATACGATATTAGGTAAAACTGTTTCAATACCACTAAAGAACTCAAAAGGTGAGAGTATAATAACGGATAAAGACTTAGTTGCTATAGGGAAGATTCATGGGTTGGATAAACTTGTTAAGATTGAGAACGAAGAGCTTGTTTGTAAAGATAGAGATTCTTTTAATAAGCTTATTAAAGAGCTTCATGATTGGGGGCAAACAAAACTTGCTAATACAATTATGCTTCATAATGTTAAGAGTAAGCTAAATGCCTTCAGTAAAAGTGGTTTTTCGGATATATGTAAAGCAGAAGTTAAAGCCTACAATTCTTATCTTGAACAGCTTGATAATATGAGTAGTATTTATGTAGAAGAGGGTAAAGAGAATTTCAAATATGAGTTTTTAAAATCAATAGATCCTTTAGCAAATACTCTGATAGCAAAAATTTCTTATGAACTTTCGCTTCAATATATTTTAGCTGAAGTATTTTTATTAAAGTCCAGTAATAAACCAGCAGAATTTAAAACAAAGCAACTTACACAGTTGATTGCTAATTTTAGTATTCTTGTGAAGGATCTTAATTTCTTTGGGTTTGACACTCAAATCAAGATAGGCTCTTCGGTAGTTAATATATTAAGCCATCCGGAGGCTCTATTGAATGTTGGGATAGAATGTATACAAGATTTCAGCATTAAAGATAATGTTAGATTTCGACTAGGTGGAGAGTTGTCGACTTTTGATCCTCATCTACATGCAGAAGTAAGTTTTGATGTTGGTAGATATGTTTTTGAATTAGGTAATAATGTCGGAATACAAGTGTTAGACAGAACAGGCAATAAAGTAGCAGCTGGTTTAAGATTTGATATATTGGGTTGTTTTGGGTTTGGTAGACTGGCAATTGCGGTCACGTGTGGAAATGACAAAGGAAGCGCTTTTTATGGTGGGGAAACTACCGATATAGGAGTAGGATGGTCTGGACTTATTATTCGTAAATCCAAGAATCCAGGGAAACAATATACCTTTAGTACTACTGGTGAGGTGTTAGCTCGCAAAAAAGAAGGTGGTGTGATTAAGTATCAAATAAGTGTAGCAGAAGTTGGATCACCGCATTATCTTTATATGAAAAAATGGCAGAATGAAATATTTGCTTTTGAGCCAGCGATAAGCTTTATGCGTAATAAAGATGACGGGGATACTGTTCTTTTCTCTGAAGATAGGAAAACAGAACTTCAGCTATTAAAAGCAATAGCTAGTACGATATATAGCAAAAAGAAGCAAGGCGATAAAGCCTTTTCAAGACTTAATGCTGTTTACTACAATAAAAACTACGATAAGTTTGAAGGAGACACATTATCAATAGGTCTAGATAACTTAAAAATCATGGTATCCAAATATGGCTTAGTTGTAGGTAAAGATGGAAAACTACAAATAACTAATCAAAAATACAAGCTTGCTACTTTAGATGCGGTTGTTGATAGTTTTATTAACAAAGTTGGTATAGAACGCACCGAAAGATTTTCTAAAAGTGAGTTATTAATAAATGAAATTAATAAGACAGATTTAAATAAGGTTTTTAAGTTTCCAAGTAATTGGCCTGATGCCAAGAAGGCAGAATCAATAGCTTTTTTTAAAAAAGAGCTATTAGGCTTTATTAATACATTGTCTAAGCAAGGTTTGGAGTTTGACATTAGTGAATCCAGAATCAAGGATATTTTGTCTGATCCTGAGGCCTTGAATGGTTTTAAAAAGTTATTATTCGTGATGGTTACAGAGCTTAAGAAAAATGTTGGTGATTTAGTTTTAAATATAGATGATTCAGGGTTTTTTGGCATCGGATGCAATAATCAATTAAATAAGTATACATATAATATAGCATTAAGAAATCTAAAAAGAATAGGATCAAATCAAGAAGACATTAGAGATATCAACATGTTAAATGATGTTAGAAATGAAATTAGGAAGATACAATACATTGACGATAGTCTTTCTAGTCTTATGTCCATGCTTAGTCAATTACGTATTGACGCTAAACTTTATATGAAAAGTCGCACCTCAGAAAAGGCGGTTTTCTCTTTAGAATTAAATGGGTTTAATGAAAACAAGGATTTAAAAGAAAACTTTGAGGTTGAAATGCTAAATAATGGGACAATCACATTAATGTATTTGCCAAAAGATGGCAAAAAGCAATCTGTGTTGATAGATTCACAGCTTAATGTTATTCATAGAGG
>JBAXBT010000140.1:0-4436 GCA_037141875.1 Candidatus Riflemargulisbacteria bacterium | reverse complement strand
TAACAAGGCTAAGTGAGATTAACAAGCAGATTGTTAAGGAAGAGGCATCAGGTACTACTACTAGCTTAAAGGATGAGAGAACACGGTTGACTAATGAGCTGATTCAGCTTGTAGGTGCAGATTATTATGAAGATTCACGAGGAGTCGCAACAATAGCTTTAAATGGCGTTATTTTGATGAGTGAGTCAGATTCAAATTTATTAGATGCAAAGTTGACTAATGTCGATGGAACATCTAAGTATCAGCTTTTTATAAAAGATACTTTAAGAACTGTAGATGTCTCGTCAGGAGAAATATATGGTTTGATTCAGTCTAGAGATGAAGCTGTTGTAAGTTTTATGGATAAATTAGACCAAATAGCTGGAGCGCTGATTGCTAATGTTAATCAGGTTAATAAAGCAGGATATGATCTAAATGGTGATGCTGGAATTAATTTTTTTGATGGCACAGGTGCCAGTGATATCGCTGTAAATGATTTTGTGGCCCTAGATGGTTCGTTAATCGCTGCTTCCTCAACTAAGACTAATGTCGAGGGAAATGGAGAAAATGCCCTAGCGATTAGTGCATTAAGGGAGTTAGGTGTTTTTGATTCTGGCTCAACATCAATTAATAAGTATTTTCAAAATTTGATATCTGATCTAGGAGTTAATTCTTTAGCTTCTCAAAATTATTTACAGACTAATGAGGATATTATTGGTCAGCTTAATAATCAGATAGCTGCAGTTTCAGGAGTTTCAATAGATGAAGAAATGACAGACATGGTTAAATTTCAAAATTCTTATCAAGCAGCAGCGAAATATTTGTCAATTATTCAAGAGATATTAGATACGTTAATTCAGATGGTATAAAAAGGAAATAGGGGTGAAATAATGAGAGTAACAAATAACATAATGGCTAATAATGTTTTAGATAATATTCTAAGAGGTTCTCAAACACTTTCTAAGATTCAGGATCAGCTTAGTTCAGGGAAAAAGATAGCTAAGCCATCAGATGACCCAACAAATATTAATAGGGTCATGGGGTTTAGAGAGGATATTAGTAGAATGAACCAATATCTGAGTAACATTAATGCTGTTAAGGTCAATTTGGATACTACAGATGGTATCCTTTTTTCTTTGACTGAAGAAATAAATAGCGTTGAAACGAGTATTGGTAAATATTCTAATGGTGCTTTAAGTGGAGAGTTTTCTGCTGCCATAGCCTCAGATATTGAGAATATTTTTGATGGCATTATGAAAACAGCAAATAGTAGTCTTAATGGAAAGTATATTTTTGGTGGGCAGAATGTAACCCAAGCTCCTTTCGAGGTTGATGGAAATAAAATCAGGTACAATGGAACAGATAATCAAAAATCAATAATAGTAGGAGACAATGAGTCACTTGACGGGAGTATTAGTGGTGTAGATCTTTTTTCAATTAGTAAAATGGAAGGCGTTAAATATTCCAATTCTCCTGATCAAGTTTTGTATGCAACTCCTGCTAGCGATAAGATTAAAATTACAGTTGGAGACGTTACTACCGATATTACTATTGAGTATGATGCAACTAAAGGTATGACGCTACAAGATATTGTTGATTCCATAAGTAAATCAGGAGCTGAGGTGAAAGCAATGGTGGAGCAAACAACTAATGGGTATCGGTTAAAAATGGTTTCTAATTATGTGGGCTCAGATGGCGAGATAACCATTAAGGATGAGTTGCCTGGTGGAGTTTTTGAGAAGATGGGGTTACTTAATACAGCAGGCGATTTTGTTGGGATAAAGAATGACCCGAAAGGGGGAGTTCTTTCTACTATATTAAGTATTAAGAATAAGATACAGGCCGGAGATAGTGATATTAGTAAAGAAGTAGCAGACCTAACCACTGGTAGAGATAATGTAATCAAGGCTCATGCCCTAGTAGGTATATATGTAAAGAGAATGGAACAAAGGGAAAGTCATCTTACTGATCTTGTAATTCAACAAAAAACATTGACTTCATCAATAGAAGATATTGATTATGCTACTCTTATGATGGAGTATAATAAGCAGATGGTTGGGTATCAGGCTGCTCTTAATGTAGGGGCTAAAATAATGGGCCGTACATTGTTAGATTATTTATAAAAAAAGGAGATGGTAAAAGATGATAGTAAAAACGGAAAGATTCGGAGCACTACAAGTTAAAGAAGAAGACATAATAATTTTCCCAAAGGGTCCTTTAGGGTTTGAAGGTTATACATCGTGGGTGTTGGTAGAGAATGGTTTGTTAGGATGGCTACAATCAGTTGAAGATGAGGCCTTAGCATTTGTGGTAGGGAACCCTTTTGAGTTTTATGGTGACTATCAGTTTGATGTTGCAGAGAATGAAATGAAGGAATTAGGGATAAAGTCTAAGGATGAGGTTAATGTTTTATCAATAGTTTCAGTCCCTCCAAAAGTAGAGGAAATGACCATAAATTTATTAGCTCCTATTGTAGTTAATAGTAAAACAAAGCAAGCGAAGCAAGTTATTCTAAGTAACAATTTTTATTCTGTTAGGCATTTTGTTTACGCAGATCTTATGTCTAGAGTGAACAAGAAGGAGGCGGCAACAGCATAATGTTAGTACTTACTAGAAAAATTAATCAGGAAATAATTATTCAAGACAATATTACCGTTAAGATATTAGAGATAAATGAGAATGGTGTAAAAATAGGGATTCAAGCACCAAAGGCCATATCTGTTCATAGGCAAGAAGTTTATGCGGAAATACAGGCTGAAAACAAACGTGCATCAATAACACCATTAAAGTTTGATTATAAAGATCTTATAAAGGGAGCTGCTTAATAAATGATACTGCAATCTTTAGGGCTGGATTATTACACGAGTAATTATAGATTCTCTTCTGTTAAAGGGGATCCGAAGTCCTTGCAGGAATCATATAAGACAGTGAAGGGTATGTCGTTTTCAAACTTAGAAGATCTCAACAATAAGCTTTCTGTTCTTGAAAAGAAAGGCGAAAAGTCATCGTTACTGCTTAATATTAATGAGCAACCAAAGGACATCATGGAACTATTTCAGAAGGTGTCAGGTGGGAAGTATTTAACATTTTTACAGAACAATGTTGATGGAATAATGGTTGGAAGAAATTTAGAGGAAGCTAGCGGTGGAAATGGTTTTATGGAAAGCACCGGTGTTTCAGTTGATGGTGCTGCCGCCAAAAAGATAACTGATGGGAAAATGAGTAAGATTATAGGAATTGATACTTTTAATGAAGCTTTTCAAAGTGTTGAAACACAAACAACAGCTGATGTAGTATTTACTAAACAATCTCAAGCCGTATCTGTTTTTGTAAATGAGCTAAAACAAGCTTATTTTATTTCTAAAGGTGATTCTAAAGATACCCAAGGCGTATATGAGTTTATGCAAACAGCGATAACGGATGTTGAGAGTTATTTGGATTCAGGCAAGAGCCTTTCTTTCGTTCCAGCATCGGAACAAGGTGTTTTTAAAACCGCATTAACTATGATGAAAGATAGCATAACTAGTCACATTGCTGACACTTATGGTGCTTCTTCAGGTAGTATAAAGTGGGATTGGAAGGCTTAGATTTGTTGTCTTATTGACGTTTTGTTTTGGTGTGCTAAAAATATATTGTAGGCAGATATTGTAAATAAGGAAAAGTTGGTCCGCATGTCGGGGACATTTCCTAAACTTAATTAACAATATAAAACTTTTAGGAGGTGGTGTTTTTTTGAACATGATCAGCCAAGCTTGGTTTGATATTTAAAAAGGATTTTAAAGTATGTATAAGGAAGGAGTTCTAAATGAAAATTAATAATAATATTGCAGCTTTGAATGCTTGGAGAAATTTAGGCATATCAGAAGCAGGGATGTCATCTTCCCTAGAGAAGTTATCATCAGGTTACAGAATAAATAGAGGGGCAGACGATCCTGCCGGTTTATTGATTTCAGAGAAGTTAAGATCACAGATTACCGGCTTAAATCAGGCCATAAGCAACGCAAACGATGCAGTATCTATGGTACAAACAGCAGAAGGTGCGTTAACAGAAATAAATACTATGTTAAATAGTATTAGAGGATTAGCAGTACACGCTGCAAATACATCCGCTAATGATGCAAGTTCTATAGAAGCAGACCAAACAGCGGTTGATAAAGCCATTGAGTCTATTCAAAGAATCGCGACAACAACAAAGTTCGCGGGGAAACTGTTACTAAATGGAAGTGCAACTGGAGCAACCCTAACAGCTAAGCCAGGTGCGCTTGCAGCAGGAAACGATGGGATAACTATTGCTGTAAATAGTTCACTTCCGATAACTCTTGAGGGTGCATCTGCATTATTAGGAGGGGCAGCAGCCGGAGACGTAAGCGTGGTAGTTTCTATAGCAGCAACAGGAGCGACAGCTTCGGGTACAGCTAGTGCTGCTGCTGGTGTAGTCTCACTTGCTGGTGCGGCAA
>JBAXBT010000139.1:0-4463 GCA_037141875.1 Candidatus Riflemargulisbacteria bacterium | reverse complement strand
TTAGGGATTCGAGTAGAGCTATTAGTGGGGAGTATAACTGCAAAGAGTAAGGACAGGCGACAATATCTAGTGGCTAATGGCTCTGCTCAGGTAGCGGTTGGTACTCATGCGCTGATTCAAGATAAGGTGGAGTTTGCCAATCTAGGACTAGCTATTATTGACGAGCAACATCGGTTTGGTGTACTTCAACGCTCAGCACTTCGCAAGAAGTCAAAGAGTGGAGAAGCCGACCTGTTAGTCATCACCGCAACACCAATACCGCGTACTTTAACCCTAACTTTGTATGGTGATTTGGATAAGTCTATCCTCGATGAGATGCCTCCTGGGAGAACGCCAATTAATACAGAATGGTTGCGGAAAATAAGTAAACCGTTGCTGATTAAAATAGATGAAGAACTTAGCAAAGGGAACCAAGCTTATTGGGTTTTCCCATTAGTTGAAGAGTCAGAGAAAATAGACTTAAAGGCAGCAACAGAAGGAGCTGAGTTTATTAAAGTTAATTATTTTCCTACAAGGAATATTGGGCTTTTACATGGCAAGATGAAGCAAGAGGAAAAGGATAGGGTTATGAGTGACTATAGGGAGAAGAAGATTGATATTCTAGTGGCTACAACTGTTATTGAAGTGGGGGTTGATGTTCCTGATGCCACAATAATGGTTATCGAACACGCAGAGAGGTTTGGGCTTTCTCAGCTTCATCAGCTAAGAGGACGGATAGGCAGAAGTGACAAACCTTCGTTTTGTTATCTAATAAGTACCTCCAAGACAGAGATATCTCAGAAGAGGATAGGGGCTTTAGTTGCTACAACTAATGGCTTTGAGTTAGCTGAGGTAGACTTGGAGCTAAGAGGTCCAGGCGATTATTTTGGAGCTAAACAGAGCGGTCTTCCTACAATGCTTGTAGCTAATCTTATTAAGGACGAGAAAATGATTCATGAATCAAGAAAAATAGCGTTAGAAGTAATTGAACAGCAAGATAATCCAGAGTATCAATCTGTTTTCGATGAGATGTATAGTCGACCTAGTTTGTTTATTGGGAAAGAAGGCATGAATTAATTGTTTGGTGTTTTTTCTATTGCCATCCTTTTTACGAAAAAGTACAATAAAATCTGTTTTAAAAATAAATAAAAGACTTTGTTTTAATCCACCTGTATCAAAGGGGGAAGAGGCGAAGCCGAAGGGGGATTACATGAGTATATATTTAAAAATTTCAGAAGATATGAAGACAGCCATGAAGACAAAAGATTCCAAGACACTTGAAGTCCTAAGGATGATGAAGTCCAAAATAATGACAGTTGATGCCAGAGGTGAACTTTCCGATGAGGAGATAGTAAAGATTATAGGTACATACGAAAAGAATCTTAAAGATGCCTTACAATTGTCCGTTGATAATAACAGAGTAGAGTCAATCGAGGAGCTTAAGGTAGAGCTTGAAGTAGTTTCCAGATATCTTCCAAAGAAACTTTCTAAAGATGAAACAGCTAAATTAGTAGATGAAGTTATAGTAGAGATGGGTGCTGTTAGCAAGAAAGAGATGGGTAAGGTTATGGGTGGAGTAATGAAAAAAGGTCAACCTGTTGATAGCCAATTGGTTAAGGAATTAGTAGAAAGTAAATTAGTTTGAAGAAACTCCTTCTTTTCTTATTAGTTAGTTTTTCCTTTTCTATAACACCAGACATATCTGAAGTTATAAAAATACCGATTATCAATACAAGTAATGTTCAGATAAGTTCAAGTAGACAAGTTGAGCACACTATTAATGAGTTTGTTAGTGTAGATGAGGTAGTATTCATTAATGCTGAGCAAGTAGTTACGCTAAATGAAGTTATTCGAGAACCAGAAACTCCTAAAGAAAATATAATGTCACATTTTGACGAGGATTCTAATGTAAGGATACTTCCTCTAGCTAAAGTAAATACTAATATAAAGACTGATATTGCTATAATGATTGATTGTAATTCAGGTGATGTGCTTTTTGAAAAAAATGCTGATAAGTACTGGTCAGCTGCATCTTTAACAAAAGTTTTTTTACTTTATCTAATCATGGATAAAGTTGAAAAAGGAGAAATAGATTTAGACGAATATATAGATATTGAGGATGAAGCATGGTTGGGCAATATGCCTGCGGATGCAACAACTATGCATTTAGAACAAGGGCAAAGAGTAACTTATAGGCAATTGATACAAGGTCTGTCAATCGTGTCAGCCAATGATGCTGCTTATTTGTTTGTAAATAAGTTATTTGGAGGCAAGGACAATTATGCTAAGACAATCAATTTATTTTTAGCAAATCATGGCTATAATCAGTTACATGTTGAAGAGCCATCAGGTATAAGTAACTTCAATAGAATAACTGCCAGACAATTTGCTTCCTTTTGTAATTTATATATAGATAAAAATTCTAAGTGGTTAGAAACACTACATTCTGTGCCATCTTTTACTTATCCGCTCAAGGAGAATTTAGTTGAGGGAAGAAAGTATAAATACAAGGCAGTAACAAGGAATAACACTAATACTCTTCTTGGAAAATATGAAGGGGTTGATGGTTTAAAAACAGGTTATTTGTCTGTGTCAGGTTTTAATATTGTTGCTACTGCAAAAAGAAATGGAAAACGATTGCTTGTGGTCCTACTAGGGGGGGCTAACGGTAAGCCTAACTTAATAGAAGATGCAAAAAAAGTTGTTTGATAAAGGGTTGGAACTGTTTAATAAGTAATAATGAACGTTTATCCCATTTATGTTATAATTCTCACAACTTAATGTTAAGGAGAATGCAAAGTGAATAAACTTAAGCTTGGTGGATTAGATAGTCAAAAAACAAGAACAATCGTAAAGGTTGGTAATGTAGAGATAGGTAAAGACTTAGTTCTTATTGCAGGTCCTTGTAGTGTAGAATCAGAAGAACAAATAGTAGATACTGCAATTAAAGTAAAAGCAGCTGGGGCAAATATGCTTCGTGGTGGAGCTTTTAAGCCTCGCACCTCACCTTATGATTTCCAAGGTCTTGGTCTTAAAGGACTTAAGTATTTAGAGAAAGCCAAACAAGCATCTGGGCTACCAGTAGTTACAGAAGTAATTGACCCTCGTGATGTTTCTTGGGTTTGCGAATATGCTGATGTCCTTCAGATTGGTGCTAGAAATATGCAGAATTTTTCTTTACTTAAAGAAGTTGGTAAGGCAAATAAGCCTGTTCTTTTAAAAAGAGGCATGTATTCTACTTTAGCTGAGTGGCTAAATTGTGCTGAATATATTTTAGCAGAAGGAAATCCAAACGTTATTTTGTGTGAGAGAGGTATCAGGACATTTGAAACTTATACTAGAAATACACTTGATTTGAGTATTGTTCCTGCTGTGAAGGAAATAACTCATTTGCCAATACTTGTTGACCCATCTCATGGAACAGGTAGAAAGAGCCTAATAGCACCAATGTCTTTTGCTGCAATTGCTGCAGGAGCCGATGGCCTTATTATTGAGGTGCATAACAACCCTTGTGAAGCTTTATGTGATAAAGATCAGGCACTTATTCCAGAAGAGTTTCAATCAATAGCTGAGGCTGTTTATAAGATTCGTGAGTGCATGAGAGAGATTTCAAAATAGCGAATGAGACAGCTATCTGTAAAAGGACTACAGGGCTCTTCTGAAATATTAATAGGAGAGAGACTGTCCAATTTAGCAAAATATCTTCCAAGCACTAATGTTTTAATCATAACTGATGAAACGGTCAAAGGTTTGTATGGACATCTTTTTCCTAAATTTTCTATTATGGAATTAGCAGAGGCTGAAACTTCAAAGACTCTTGATACACTACAAAAAGCTGTTGCTAAGATGCTGGAGTTAGGTGTTGATAGAAGTTGGTTTATTGTTGCTATAGGTGGAGGTATTGTTTGTGACGTGGCTGGTTTTATCGCTTCTATTTATATGAGAGGCATTCGTTTCGGTTTTGTTTCAACTACCTTACTAGCACAGGTAGATGCTAGTGTTGGCGGCAAAAATGGAGTAAACTTTGAAGGATATAAAAATATTTTAGGAGTATTTAATCAACCTGAGTTTGTGATTTGTGATACTTTTCTTTTAGACACGCTCCGTGATGAAGATATCCTTTGTGGAATTGCGGAAATTATTAAACATGCTTTGATAGCTGACGAGAAAATGTTTTACATGCTTGAGTCAGGGAAAGAGGATATTCTCTTTCTGGAGAATGAACTTGTCGAGGAATTAGTTTATAGATCAATAAATATTAAATCTTCTATCGTAAATGAAGATGAACGTGAACAGGGGAAGAGAAAGCTTCTTAATTTTGGACATACCTTGGGACATGCGATTGAAAAGGTTTGTGGCGTCCCTCATGGACAATCAGTAGCTCTTGGAATGAAGTATGCTGTTAAGTTGTCTGTGAATAAAGGGTACTTACAAGACAGTGTTGCGGAGAGAATCATTAAGTTAATTGATAGTTATGGATTTCC
>JBAXBT010000138.1:0-4482 GCA_037141875.1 Candidatus Riflemargulisbacteria bacterium | reverse complement strand
CGCCGGATGGTTTTTTGTTAGAGCCGACACTTCAGATACCAAACGACGCTGTAGAGGTTTTCATCAGCGCAGAAGGTGTTGTTAGTGTTGCAAAAAAGGGTGCTGTAAATAACGAAGTAGTTGGGCAAATTTCTTTAATAGATTTTCCTAATCCAGCAGGTCTTGAGAGTAAAGGCAGAAATATCCTTTTAGAAACTGGTAATTCTGGAAGTCCAATAGAGGGTACCCCAGGTCTTGATGGGATGGGAACCTTAGCTCAAGGTTATTTAGAAGGATCCAATGTGGATATTGCAGAAGAAATGATAAAAATGATTATTGCTCAAAGGGCTTATGAAATAAACTCAAAAGCAATAAAAACATCAGACGAAATGTTGTCAATAACAAATGAGTTAAAAAGGTAGGTAATGAGAAATAGCTTAATAATTTTATTAATGTGTTTTGCTTTTGCCATAGATCCAACTTATGTAAAAGGGTTGATTAATCAGAAGGCACAAGAACAATTAACAGAATTTGCGAGTTTTAATATAGAGATAATGCAGGAGCCATATGGGGCTGACAAAATCACGGCTGATGTTTTGGTAGTTGATTCAGTTGAAGTTAAACCAGGGGTAACCATTGTAAATGTTAAGGCAACAATTGATGGTAAGCCGAAAATACTAAGATATTTGGCAAAAGTAAATATATTTGATGAAGTTTTAGTGATGAAGGAAAGCGCTATTAGTAAAAGAGAATTTGATCCAAGCATCACTGAGGGCAGACTGATGGACGTAACTGCCCTTTTTGATGCGGGTAAGAAGTGGGTTAAGTCATCAGATGATGCAAGAGGAAAGCGTTATATACGAACAGTGAAGAGAGATAACGTGTTGTAAGAAGAAGCTTTAGAAAAAATGCCAGATGTGCATAAGAATGATGTTGTTACTGTAACTATTAAGGATGGCGGAGTTGAGCTTACATGCCAAGTTATCGCTTTAGAGGAAGGATATATAGGAGATACTATTGAGGTAATAAATTCTCAATATAAGAAGAAGATGCAGGCAGTCGTTAAAGGATTAGGGACTTTAGAGATAAAGGGATAAGGAGGACAAAATGAAACGTGTAATAAATATATTTTTAATAATTATGCTGATGGTTACTTGTCAGGCAGAGTCTTTATGGAAAGGAGAGAATGAGGGGTTGTTTAATGACCATATTGCTAAAAATATAGGTGATAGTTTAACTGTAATTGTGGAAGAGTACATTGAGAATAGCCAAAGTAGTGGCAGTACGATTAAGAATGCCAACAGTATGTCTTTTGGTCCAGGCACTGGGTACGCTAATTTTTTAGATTCAGCAACGGCAGTACCAAATGAAAGTTCTTTTGTTGCACAGGGAGAACAGAATACTCTGGGTACTTTTAAAACAGAGGTAACAGTTAGAGTTATAGAGGTCTTAGAGAATAAGGAATTATCAATTGAGGGGAATAAAGCAGTTAATATAAACGGTGACAAGCAATACATTTACGTAAAAGGAATTGTAAAACCAGAGAATATTAGTAAGGGCAATGTTGTATATTCTAGATATCTTGCTAATGCGGAGATAGATTTTAAGAGAGATGGCGAGATAAATAATGCGAATGATCCAGGGCTTATAACAAAAATATTTAATATGATTTTTTAAGGGGAATATAAATGCGTAAAATACTAATATTATTTTTAATTATTATGATGCAGATTAGTTTTTCGCTAGATTCTGTAGTTAGAACTAGGATAAAAGATATAGCAAGATTGCTAAATGACAGACAGAACATGCTTATTGGTTATGGCTTAGTTGTTGGATTACAAGGGAGCGGAGATGATGCCAGCAATGAAGTTGCCCGACAGGGAGTAGCGAATATGCTAAGTAATTTTGGCGTAAACAATTTAGTAGTTGATAATCTAAAATCTAAAAATACAGCGGTAGTAATGGTTACTGCAAAATTGGGAGCTTTTAATACACCAGGAGACAATATAGATGTCAATGTCGCTTCTATAGGACAAGCAAGTAGTTTAAAAGGAGGAGTGCTTTTATTTACTCCTTTGAAGGCAGCCAATGGAGAGGTTTATGCTATAGCACAAGGACCAGTTGCTGTTGGTGGTTTTAGTATTGAGGGGAAAGGTTCTAAAACAATGAAGAACCATGTAGCTTCTGGGGCTATTCCTAACGGAGCAATTGTTGAGAGTGCCGTTAAAACAGAACTTGCTACAAATGGTGAACTTATATGGGTATTAGACAAACAAGATTTTAATACTGTAGAAAACATGAGAGTTGCAATACAGAAAATAAATAAAAATTTTGTGGTTAAGGCTATTAGTGGTTCACAAGTATCTTTGAAAGTTCCAAAAGAGTATGTAGGGAAAGAAATAGAACTTATTTCCTTAGTAGATGAGCTTAGCGTTAATGCTGATGGAGTTGCAAGAATAGTTATTAATGAAAGAACAGGCGCTGTAGTTATGGGTGGACCAGTTAAGGTTGCACCAGTAGTTGTAGCTTATCAGAATTTATATATATCAGTAAAAGCAGAGCAAGAAATTAGTCAGCCTGGTGCTTTATCTGGCGGAACAACAGCTATTGTAGAAAACTCAAGCATAGCAGTTGCAGAAGCCAAGTCAGGCAAAGCGGTAGAGATTATAAAAACACAGGAAAATACAATCGAACAGGTTGTTGGTATATTGAATCGTATAGGAATGTCTCCTGGAGATGTCATCTCCATTCTTCAATTAATGAAAGAAGCAGGAGCAATTAAAGCAAAGATGGAGATAATCTAATGAATGTAATGGATGTTGCAAATATTAATAAAGGACTTGGTAGAGAGAAGGACATTAAAGCTTCTCAGGATTTGGAGAGTTATTTTGTGCATTTTTTATTAAAAGAAATGAGAAAGACAATTCCAAAATCAGATCTATTTGGCAACAGTAATTCAGAGGAAATATATGTTGATATGTTAGATCAGCAGATAGCTCAAAACATTGCAGCAGCAGGCGGATTAGGGCTTGCAAAGAAGATAAATGCAAGTTTAGCGGAGAAGCAAAAAGCGGTTGAAAATTATGGGGAGGTAAAAAATATAATTAATAGCTAAAGTTTTTTTCTTTTATACCGATAATACAAATGGTATTCTGTATTTATTAGTATTTTAAGTATAAGGAGAGAAAAATGAGGATTTTAGAATCCGGTGCTTTTGATGAAATTAAAAAAACTATATTGCCAAAGCAAGAACGAAAGCTTCAGGAAACTGGCAATAATGACGCTACAGAAAATTTAGTAGTAGAAGAAAACAAAAGAGCGTTTGAGCTTGTGTTTAATGATAAAAGTTTTGGAATTGATCTAAAGAAAATAGAAAAGATTAAAAATGATATTGAAGAGGGACGCTATAGCGCTGACTCTGTTAAAACAGCTAAGGGGATGTTGAAAAGTGAGCAAAGAGGAGAAAGTCGCATGGGATTATTTGAAGGGAAATCTGGATAACCAGGTAACCGCATACTCTCGCCTTGTTGACATTCTCCGTTTAGAAAATAAAGCATTAATAGAACGAAAACATCAAGAACTTATAGATGCTTCTGCCTTAAAAGAAATATTAACTCCAGAAATTACAGAACTACAAAATCAAATGATTTCAATCATGAGTATGATTGTTAGTTCAGGTAATTCTAATCCAGTTACACTTTCTCAGGTTATAGACTTTTCTCCCGCAAGTTATAAAGAGTATTTTATTAAAATAAAGAGATCCTTAAATGAATTTAAGAAAGAAATAATGATGCTTCGGTATCGTAATCAGAAGTTAATGGAAAATGCTCTCAGATATATCCAACATATGATGAATAGGGTTATGGACATTTGTTCAGACAATCAGCAAGTTTATTGTCAAAGAGGCAATGCTAATGTTTTGGGTAAAAGCCGTAATTGGATGGATATTGTAGCATGAAGGAAGTGAAATAATATGTCAGCTGGAATAGAAATAGCACGTAAAGCACTTCAAGCAAATGCCTATGTTTTAGATACTATAGGTAACAACATTGCAAACGTTAATACTCCAGGGTATTCAAGGCAACGGGTAGAGTTAAGGCCTTCGGAGTCCACCAGTATTGCTGTTAAAAGTACGACAGCTCCTTTTGCTTCGTTGGGTACGGGTGTTAGCGTATATAACGTGGAGAGGATGAGAAACGAGTTTTATGATGCACAGATGAGGAGTACGCTTGGCGAATATGGCACTTGGACCCAGCAATCAGTAACATATAGCACGGTAGAAAGTATATTTAATGAGCCATCTGATGTAGGGATATCCGCTAATTTACAAGCGTTTTGGGATTCTTGGTACGCTGTGCAACAAGACCCTTCTGATTCAGGAGCACGGTCAAATGTTATTTCTACGGCTGAACAATTAGCTCAGAGTTTAAAGTTAACAAAATCATCATTAAGTAATTTGCAACGCAACATAGATAGTAACATCCCATTAAAAGTTGAGGATGC
>JBAXBT010000137.1:0-4503 GCA_037141875.1 Candidatus Riflemargulisbacteria bacterium | reverse complement strand
ATTACTACTGCATCAAATACTTCCCCACGCATTTCTGGCTTTCCTGCTCTAACGGAAACTTTTACCCAATCAGAAACTTTTGCATATTTGGCAATATCCTTAAGATCCGAGCAGACAAAGCTAAATAGTTTTGTACCCGAATCCTGTTTTATTGCAAAGACGCGTTCAAGCGCTTCTTTATTAAAGATATCACAGCCAATACCATATACCGTATCAGTTGGGATTCCAATAACGCCACCGTTAGAAAGGATGTTTGATATTTGTTTAAGTTTGCTTTGTGTCAACATGGGCATATTGATAAATTAGGATAAGTGAAGCAATAAAGAGTAAGACAAGAAAAAGATTAAAATAGAAATATAAAGTGAAGAAAGCAGGGATTGTTGCCAGGTAGTTTGTGGTTGTCACTAGCAAGATAACTATAAAGTTAATTGCAAAAAAGATTGATTCATATATTTTGAAGTGTTTTACATTCTGGTGTTCTAAAATAATGAAGGATAAAATCATCAATCCATATAGGAAAATATATATAGAATGGAAAATTTGTCCTATATATAAAATAGTAGTATCCATGTTTTTGAAGGTTTCAGCTAGGAGTTCCGGATACTGAGTGGAGGTAACTCCTAATTGTATAAAATTGAATAGTTGGAAAAGAAAGATTGCAACGCATTTTAAAGACACATAACCGATAGCAATGCTTAGAATATTGTTTATGGTTTGGTGGGATAATTTTCTATGCAGATAAATTCGAACAATAGATTCTGCTAAAACGTAGATAAATGTACTTATAATTGTGGCTATGACTATAGGTCTGCCTTCAGAGAAGGCAAGTAATGGTGTTTTTATAATTGTTGCTATGGAAAACAGCATTCCAATAGATAGATATTTTGCGGATAAGGAGATTTTCTTTTTGATAAGAATGGCCAAGAATGCTGGGATAACGATTAAGATAACACTAGAGATTATCAGCATTAACATAAATATTTCTAAATTAATCACAGGTAGCTTTTTGTTAAATCATATTTTTCTATTACTGCCAATAATTTACCAGGGTCAAAAGGTTTGACGATATATTCATCTGCACCTTTTTGTAATGCCTCTATGATTTGTGTTTGTTGTCCGATATTAGATAGAATAATGATTGGGATATCCATTGTTTTTTTTATTTCTTGTAGTGCGGATATTCCATCAAGTTCTGGCATTATGATATCCATAATTACTATATCAGGGTGATGGTTGAGACTTTTTTCGACAGCAATTCTTCCATTTTCTGCTTCAATAATTTCAAATCCATAATCCTTCAAGAAGGAAGATAGTTTGTTTCTGACATACATAGAATCATCGCAGATTAAAATTTTCATACTAATGTAGATTATACTTTCTTTTTATCTCATCGAACAATGATGAAATATCTAAAATTAAACCAATATCTCCTGTTCCTAAAATTGTAGCAGAGTGAATAAGAAAGTAAAGCTGATCTACAAAATCAATATTTTTTATTACAATTTCTTGTTCATCTATGATTTTATCAATAATTAAGGCTATGCTCTTGTCAGAGAAAGAAAGGACAATTCCTTTCGTATGGCTTGATATGGCAGTTTTTTTATTAAAAAATATTTCTTTTAGATGGAAAACAGGGATTACTTCTTCACGAAAAATTATATGTGGGTGGCTGTTTATTGTTTTTGTTTTATAGTCGTTGATATCGATTACTTCTTCAATATATGTGATAGGTATTATAAATATTTTATTTTCTATTTCTGTTATTAGTCCTTTTATTATTGCCATGGTTAGTGGCAATGTGATTTTAAAGGTAGTGCCTTTGTTTTTTTCTGTGGAAATTGTTATTCCACCGCCTAACTTTTGAATAGTATTTTTAACAACATCCATCCCGACACCTCTTCCTGAGATATCTGAAACATTTTCTTTTGTAGAAAATCCAGGGTGGAATATGTAATCAATAATTTGTTCTTTAGTAAGAGCTTTTGCTTCTTCTTTGGAAATTAAGTTTTTTTCTATGATTTTTTTAACTATTATTTCTTGGTCAATTCCCTTTCCGTCATCTGATATGCGGAATACAGCCTTATTGCTTTTGTGTTCTGCAACTATTTTAATGGTGCCTGTTGGGTCTTTTCCGAGAGATATTCTTTCCTCAGTAGTTTCTAAACCATGATCAATACAATTTCTAACCAAATGGATTAGGATGTCGTTAAGATAATTTAGGATTATTCTGTCTAGCTTTAGTTCTTGTCCGGTTGTTTCTAGCCTTATTTTTTTATTAACTTTTTTGGCTATTTCTCTTGCAAGACGATTATACTTGTCTAAAATACTGTGTAAAGGGATTGATCTAATGTTAAGTAGTTGTGACTGTAGCCTGTAAGATGATTTCCAAAGTTTGCTGGTTGCATCTGAAAGCTTAAAAATATCACCATCTAAAGGATATTTTTCCTCAAGTGAGGTAAGAGCATCAACTATTTGGTTCCTGTTTATCATGATTTCTCCAAGTTGGTTAATAAGATCATCAAGCTGGTTGATGTTTACTTGTACTTCACTAAGTTCTTCTTTGGTGTTTTTCATTTCTCTTATTTCCATGCTTCTTTTATCTTTTTCTCTTTTTTTGACATGGAATATTTTTTTGACAAATTGAATGTCATCAATGATTGCGATTTTATTTGTTAAGTTATCTAAATTTTCTTTGTTAAGTTCTTTCAGAAAACTTATTTTTAAAACTAAGGCGGACTCACCATTTTTAATGTCTTCGCTAGAAGGCGTTGAGTTAAATGGGATTTTATTTTCTTCAAGTAAGTGGATTACTTGGTAAAAAGTGACAGCTGGCATTTCAGCATTTACAGTAAGATATATCTCGATAGTTAATTCGTTAATGTCTGAGTTAGATTCTTGAAGAGGTTGTTCTTCTGTAGAAGGTAGTTTATTTATGGCAGCAACCGTGTTATTCGAAGGATTAGTTGCTTTTATTATTTCCATAATCTCATTATGTTGGTCCTCATCAATCTCAAAAGATGATTTAGCGAGATTTTTTGCAAGATTTTTAACATAATCAAGAACAGAAAAGAGAGCTTCATTTGATTCTTCTGAAAGGGCTATGCCATTCTGTTTAAAATTTTGTAAAACATGTTCTGTTTCTGCTGATATTTGTTGCATTTGGGTAAAGCCTATCATTCCAGCATTACCTTTAATTGTATGAAAACTTCGAAAGAGTTGCTCGATTAGTTCTTTCTGGTAACCTTGCTCAAGGCCAATAAGGCTTTTTTCTATTAAATTGATATGCTGAGTAAGTTCTTTATTGAAAAGGTTGCGTTCTTGATGCGTAAGGCTAATCTGAACCTTCAAGGTTAGGATTCCTCTTTTAGATAGCCTTTGAGCCTTTTAAGACGGGAAGGGTGTCGTAGCTTTTTAATAGCTTTAGCCTCTATTTGTCTGATCCTTTCTCTTGTTACATCGTATACCTTACCAACTTCCTCTAAGGTTCTTGGCCTATCATCCACAAGTCCAAATCTTAGCTTAATTACCATTCTTTCTCTTTCAGATAATTCTTGCATGATTTCATCTAAGTCTTTTCTTAATAGATTACGGTAAAGACTAGTTTCAGGTGATTCTGTTTTATCATCTTTTACAAAGTCACCAAGCTTCGAACTGTCACTTTCATCACCAATAGGTGTTTCAAGAGATATTGGCGTTAAAGATGAACGGAAGATGTCTCTAACTTTATCAATTGGCATCTCCATGTATTCTGAAACTTCTTCTTCTGTAGGTTTTCTTCCTAGTTCTTGCATTAAATGTCTAGATGCTTTTCTGAGTTTGCTCATTGTTTCACCTAAGTGAACAGGTATTCTTATTGTTCTTGATTGATCAGAGATTGCTCTTGTTATTGCCTGTCTTATCCACCAAGTAGCATAGGTTGAGAATTTATAGCCTTTAGTATAATCAAATTTTTCAGTTGCTCTAATTAACCCAATATTTCCTTCTTGGATAAGGTCAAGAAAAGCCATGCCTCTGCCAATATATTTTTTTGCAATACTTACTACTAATCTAAGGTTAGCATCAATAAGTTCTTGTTTAGCAATAGGATCACCTTCTGCAACTCTTTTTGCTATGCTTTGTTCATCTTTTAAGCAGAGTAGATTCACCTTCCCAATTTCTTTAAGGTACATTTTAACTACATCAGATGTTTTAATTTTTTCTGCTTCTCTTTGTTCGAGCTCAGCTTTTATTAACATTTCTTCGTCGCCTTCTAGTTCTTGATTCTCAGGTTCTTGGTAGACAATATCTATGTGATGGTCGTCAATGAATGACTCTAGTTGGTCAAGATTATTTTCTGGGTTAACAATAACTTGCAAAATATCTTCAGGAGTTGCTAAATTAGTCGCAAATGCGTCATCAGTATTTAATTCTGTATCAAATTCCATTGCAGTGTATTATCTCCCTTTTCCAATGTTTAATAAACAAGTCAGTAAAGTAAATTGTATTATGTAATCGAAATAGCAT
>JBAXBT010000136.1:0-4506 GCA_037141875.1 Candidatus Riflemargulisbacteria bacterium | reverse complement strand
TGGATCGGCAAGCCCAAAGGCATTTAAGAATGCTATCAGAGAGGCCGCTATTATGGTTAGAGAACAGATTGTTGAGGATATTGTAAAAATATTATCAGTAGATATTGAAATTCCTGTGGAAAAAGAAAAGCATGAAAAAAAATAGTTTCGGAATAATTGGTTCTGGTTCTGCAATTCCTAAAAAGAAAATGAAAAATGATGATTTTCAAGCACTTGGATTAGAAACTAATGATGAGTGGATTACCTCTCGAACAGGAATAAAACAACGGTTTATATGTGAAGAGGAAACAACAGCTTCTTTATCAATAGAGGCAGCGCAAATTGCAATCAAAAACGCCGGAATAGACAAAGATGATATTGATTTAATTGTTGTTGCGACAACAACGCCAGATTATCAATTATTTCCTTCAACCGCATGTTTGGTTCAAAAAGGATTAGATATAGAGAAAGTAGCTGCTTTTGATATTAGCGCTGCTTGTACTGGTTTTATATGTGCTTTGGATGTGGCTGTTAATATGATGCATTCAGGTATTTATAAGAACGCACTTGTTATTGGTGCTGATACTTTGAGTAAGTATTGTGATTGGAAAGACAGAGCTACTGTAGTTTTGTTTGGTGATGGAGCCGGTGCTGTTGTAATTGGCAAGGTAGAAGATGGATATGGATTATTAGCTTCAAATATTGGAGCTAAAGGACAGAATTATGATAAATTGATTGTGCCGTTAGGCGGATCTAAGGAAGCTCTTGATAAAGATAACCTTGATAGTCCATTAAGATATATTCAAATGGATGGTAAGGCTATTTATAAATTTGCTGTAAATATTATCGTACAAATGATGGACGAGGCGCTGGAAAGAGCAGGGCTTACTAAGGAGGACGTTACCTTCTTGATCCCTCATCAGGCTAACAAAAGAATGATCGATTTCGCTCAGGATAAGTTAGGTTTGTCTGATGAACAAGTGTATGTTAATATTGACCGGTATGGTAATACCTCTAGCGCATCTATCCCAATAGCAATCACTGAAGCCATGAGCAAAAATCTCCTTAAAAAAGGTGATATCGTGATTACTGTAGGATTTGGTGCAGGTCTTACTTACGGTGCAAATGTTATAAAGTGGATATAAATTATAAATAATATAGGAGGAGACAAGTGGAATATTTTTTAACCGATGAACAGAAAATGATAGTTGAGCTATCTAGGAAGATTACTGAAGAACATATCATTCCAAATAGAGCCAGGTTGGACGAAGAGGAGATTTTTCCAACAGAGATTTTAAAAATAATTGCTGACGCAGATCTTTATGGTCTTTATATACCAGAGGCCTATGGTGGTTTTGGTGGCGGAGTAATGGATTTTATTCTAGCTGTTGAAGAGTTTAGTAGAGGTTGTATTGGAGTATCGGTATCTTTCGCAGCTAACGCTTTGGGAATTTACCCTGTACTTGCTTTTGGAACTGAAGAACAAAAACAAAAATTCCTTCCTCCTATTGCCGCAGGAACAAAACAAGCAGCTTTCGGTTTAACTGAAGCTAATGCTGGTTCAGATGCTGGCGGAGTTCAAACAACTGCAGAACTTGTCGGTGACCATTATGTATTAAATGGTACGAAGCAATGGATTACTAATGGTGGGGAAGCAGAGATTTATACAGTTATTGCGATAACAGATAAGGCTAAGGGCGCTAGAGGAGCTTCAGCTTTTATTGTTGAAAAAGGTACTCCAGGTTTTACTTTTGGTAAGAAAGAAGACAAATTAGGTATTCGTGCTTCAGCAACAAGAGAACTCGTTTTCCAAGATTGTAAGATTCCTAAAGCAAACCTATTAGGTAAAGAAGGCATGGGCTTCATCGTTGCGATGAAGAATCTTGACCACTCTAGACCTGGGATTGCTGCTCAAGGAGTTGGCTTAGCGCAAGGAGCTATGGAAGCTGCTGTTAAATATTCAAGAGAGCGCGTACAGTTCGGTAAACCAATATCAGCTTTTCAAGCAAATCAACATAAGATTGCAAACATGGCTACAGAAATCGAAGCAGCTAGATGTTTGCTTTATCAAACAGCAAGAACAATTGATAGTGGTAATAAAGATTTTTCTATGGAATCTGCTATGTGTAAGTTATATGCTACAGACGTTGCCAATAAGGTTGCCAATGAAGCATTACAGATTTTTGGTGGATATGGTTATATGAGAGAATATCCAGTTGAAAAAATGTTCAGAGATGCCAAGATACTTCAGATATATGAAGGCACAAACGAAATCCAAAGAAATGTTATAGCTTTGGATGCCATTAAGAAGAGTGCTAAGCAAGACAAGAAGTAGGATAGGAGGATTACATTATGAATATTGCAGTTTGTATTAAACAGGTCCCTGATTCTGACAAGGTGACTATTGATAGAGAAACAAATCGTTTAAATAGAGCCGGAGTGCCTAGCGTTATTAATCCTTTTGACGAGAACGCATTAGAACTTGGTTTACAGCTTAAAGATAAATATGGTGGAAAAGTAACCGTTATAACAATGGGACCACCACAAGCAGAAGAGGCGTTAAGAGAATGTGTTTCAGTTGGAGCAGATGAAGTTATTCTTGTAACAGATAGAAAGTTCGCTGGATCAGATACTTGGGCTACATCCTATACATTAAGTCTTGCTGTGCAAAAAGCAGGTGATTTTGATGTAGTTCTTTTTGGAAAACAAGCCATCGATGGTGACACTGCACAAGTAGGACCTGGGGTAGCTTATTTTATGGATATTCCAGTTATTACTTATGTTAAAGAAGCCGAAAAGACAGATACAGGTTTTAAGGTTAAGAGAGTAACGGAAGAAGGCTATCAGCTATGGGAAGTTGATGGTAAAGCAGCTTTTACTGTTGTAAAGGAAGCGAATACTATGAGACTGCCATCCTTAAAGGGTAAAATGAGAGCGAAAAGTGCGACTATAATTACTTGGGGCGCTGATGATCTTGGAGCAGAAGACGCGAAGATTGGGCTTAAGGGTTCTCCGACAATTGTTAAGAAGGTATTTTCTCCTCCTATTAAAACTAATAGAGAGACTATCCAGAATGAAGATCCAAAACAGTCTGTAAAAGAATTGTTAGGAAAGCTTAAGGAGAGGAAACTAATATGAGCAATAAAGAGATTTGGATTTTTGCAGAACAAAGAGAAGGCGTTATTAGTCTTGCAACTTTAGAATTATTAAGTGAAGGACAGATATTAGCTGCAAAATCAGGATATACATTGTGTGCTGTTTTGTTGTCAGCTGATGACAGCAAAATATTGCAGGAATTATATAATTACGGAGCAAAGAAAGTTTATTCTGCCGTTGGGCCGAAGCTTTCTTATTATCAGAATGATTATTATTCAAAAGTAGTTGCCGATTTGATTATAGAAAAGAAGCCAGAGATAGTTCTTTATGGTGCAACTAGTGTAGGAAGAAGTTTAGCACCAACAATAGCAGTAATGGTAAATGCTGGGTTAACAGCTGACTGTACTGAGCTTGATTTTGATACAGAACAAATGCTTTTATTGCAAACAAGACCAGCTTTTGGTGGAAATATAATGGCAACAATTCTTTGTCCTAATCATCGTCCACAGATGTCTACTGTAAGACCAAATGTTTTTAAGAAAAATAAGCTTGGTGATAAAGAAAAAGGCGAGAGCGTGTCTGTGAAAGTGGATCTTTCAAAAGTGAAAGACAGAATGAGATTATTAGAGGAAACAAAGGAAGAAGTTGACGCTGTCGATCTTTGCGAAGCAGAGTTTATTGTTTCAGGTGGAAGAGGAGTAGGTTCCCCTGAGAAATTTATAGTTCTTCAAGATTTAGCTAAAGAATTAGGTGCTGCAGTTGGTGCATCACGTGCAACTGTTGATGCTGGATGGATAGCTCATTTTCATCAGGTTGGCCAGACAGGTAAAACAGTTTGTCCAAAGGTTTATATCGCTTGTGGTATCTCCGGAGCGATTCAACATCTTGCGGGTATGCAGAGTTCTGATTTTATTATTGCAATCAACAAAGATCCTCAAGCAAATATTTTTGATGTTGCTGATATCGGGGTTGTTGGTGATTTGCATGATATAGTTCCTGAGCTTACTTCTCAAATAAAGGCGCTTAAGAAGTAAAAGCATGAAAACAGCTTTTATTTTTCCTGGACAGGGTTCGCAGTTCGTAGGGATGGGGAAATCTATCCTTGAGGCGAATGAGTCTTTTTTTGCTGAGAAGGTAGCAACCATAAAAGAAATTTGTGGTGAGTCTTTCTTAGATCTTATGTTTGAAGGTTCAATCGAGGATTTAAGTGTTACATATAATACTCAGCCGGCATTATTTATTGCATCTGCTTTAGTGATAGATATTCTTAAGAAAGAAGGCAAGACTCCACAAGTGGTAGCAGGTCATAGTCTTGGAGAATATTCAGCGCTTTATTGTGCAGATGTGTTTGATTTTCGTACAGGTCTTACTTTAGTAAAGAAACGTGGCGAGATGATGAATAAGGCCGTTCCTGCGGGAGTAGGGACAATG
>JBAXBT010000135.1:0-4510 GCA_037141875.1 Candidatus Riflemargulisbacteria bacterium | reverse complement strand
GATTGGGGCATCAATACTGCCTTGGTCATGTGGAAGGTATCCATGCACAAGGGCGAGATATTTTTTAATAATGTTTCTTGTTTCAAATAACTTGGCCATTCTTTCATGTGCTTCATTATTTTTTGCAACAACCATTAATCCTGATGTGTCCTTGTCAAGCCGATGAACAATACCAGGTCGTTCAAGTCCGCCAATATTAGAGAGTTCTTTGCCGTAATGCAGCAAGGCATTAACTAAGGTATTCTCTTTGTTGCCAGCGCCTGGATGGACGGTTAATCCCGATGGTTTATTTATTACTATTATGTGTTCATCTTCAAAAACAATATCTAGGGCAATATCAACAGGTTTGTATTCTAAAGGTTTTTCATCAAGAAATATTTCTATTTTGTCTCCATGTTTTAGCGCTAGGCTAAGTTTAGCTTTTTTGTTGTTTACGGTTAATTGTTCATTCTGATGGCACGTTTTTATAAACGAGCGGCTTCTCCCTGTTTGTTCACTTAGCCAAATATCAAGTCGAGAGGATGTTTCATTATTAAATATTAGAAGCATTTTTTTTAAATAATCCTATAAGGTAAAGTATCATTCCAATATTAATGAATAAATCTGCAAAATTAAAATAAGGGATAAATGGAATTTTAATAAAGTCGACAACGTGTCCATAAAGGATTCTGTCTAGTAAGTTCCCAGCGCCTCCAGCTAAGATAAAGGCTATAGCTTTCTCGTGCCAGAAGTTTTTTAAAAAAAATTGTTTTCTGAAAATGTATAACAAGATTAGAAGTGAAGCAGTTATTAATAAAACTAATGATGATTTTTCTCCGAGCATGCCAAAAGCTATTCCAGAATTTTGAACAACAGTTAAGTTAATTTTAGCGGCAAACATAACGACCGATAGCTTTGTTAGCTGATCGGCCATTAATAGTAATATAAATAAAAACGGCATTATTAATCGAGAAGCGCTGCAATGCCTGGAAGAACTTTTCCTTCTAAAAGTTCTAACGAAGCACCTCCACCAGTGGAGATATGGTCGATTTTGTTTTCAAGGCCTACTTTTTTAATAGCGGCGGCACTGTCTCCGCCACCGATAATACTTATAGCATTAGACTCTGCAAGAGCTTTTGCAATAGCGTTAGTGCCTATTGCAAATTTATCCATTTCAAAAACGCCAACTGGGCCATTCCAGATTACAGTTCCGGCTGAGGCAATAATTTTCTCAAATTTTTCTATGGTTTTTGGTCCGATATCCAACCCTTCCCAGCCCTCAGGCATTGCGGTATATGGAACTATTTGTGAGTTAGCAGTAGCACTAAAATCGTCGCCAACAACTATGTCATCAGCAAAATAGATTGGAACGTTTTTTTCTTTTGCGTAGGCCATGATTTCTTTTGCGGTATCAAGATAATCGAGTTCGCAGATTGAGTTTCCAACATTGAAACCTTGAGCCTTGAAGAATGTGTAGCTCATTCCTCCGCCGATTAGTAAGGCGTCAACCTTTTCAAGCAGATGCTTAAGTACGGTTATTTTTGATGAAACTTTAGCTCCACCAATTATTGCAACAAATGGTCTTTTTGGATTAGTAAGTGCTTTACCAAAATATTCTAGTTCTTTTTCAATTAAGAACCCTGCGTACGCTGGAAGATATTTTGTAACACCTTCAGTAGAGGCATGAGCTCTATGGGCTGAACCAAAAGCATCGTTCACGTAAATATCAGCTAGAGAAGCAAGTTGCTTCGAAAATTCAGGATCATTTTTAGTTTCTTCTTTGTGGAAGCGTACGTTTTCTAATAGAAGAACGTCACCACTTACCATTTGAGAAACAAGTTTTTCTGTGGCATCACCAATACAATCCGGAGCTAGCTTAACTTCTTGATTGAGATGTTCGCTGAGATTTTTTGCGACTGGAGCAAGCGAGAATGCTGGGTCAGGTCCATCCTTTGGTCTGCCAAAGTGGCTACATAACATTACTTTAGCTCCTGCGTCTTTGAGAAAATTTATTGTAGGTAGAGCCTCAACAATTCTTATATCATCAGTGATTTGATCGCCATCAACAGGAACATTGAAGTCGCATCTTACGAGAACTTTCTTTCCGTTTAGATTTTTAATATCTTTTATAGTTTGTTTTTGCATAACAGTCCTCCTTAAAGTAGTTGAGTTCATTATAAGGCACATACCAGTTTTTGGAAAACAAGAAATTAGTAATGAAGTCTATTAGAGCTTAATTTATTTATAGTTATATCAATCACTTTCAAGGATCAAACGATAGTAATATAATTAATCCATGAAATTGTTTAATAAAGCGTACTCATTTTATTTTGTTTTTGTAGGATTTGTGTTGGTTTTGTTGACTTACATTCAAGCGAAAGCCATCAAATTAATTTTAAGAAAGAGGTCGTCATATTTATTGAGAAGCTTATACAAAAGGAATTCTAAGATAATATTGTTTTTTCAAGGAATCGTCCCTTCAGTTACAGGGTCTTTTCCCAATGGGACCGTAGTTTATTGTATGAATCATCAAAGTGATTTGGACATATTGATTGCACTAGCGCTGCTTCCTACTGGTTTTTTGTTTGTTGCAAAGGAAGAGCTTTTGAAGGCACCGCTGATAGGTTCATTAATTAGAATGGCAGAATATATAACCATAGATAGAAATAATGCGAGGAGATCTACTGAAACACTAGATAGAATAAAAGATGAGCTAAAAAGTGGGCACTCAGTTCTTGTATTCCCAGAAGGCACAAGATCCGTTGATGGAGAGATTCAAAAGGTTAAAAGGGGAGGACTTCAAGTTGCTTTTCAAACAAGGACAGAGGTGGTTCCAGTAATTAACGATCCGTTATATAAGATATTAAATAAAACAGAAAAAAATATTATACATCAAAAAGTTAAAACAAGTATAGGAAAACCCATAAGTTTTGACTGGAATAATGACTCAAGGAATTATTCGATAGATAGTGCATTTGAGTTAGAGAAAATAATGAAAGAGATGTTATCAGAAATTCGTAAATAGTTATATGTCTTAAAACTATATCGAGCTGATAGGGTTATTTTTTAAGCTTTTTCTTCTTTTTAACGCCTTGTTTAAGTTGGATATTTCTTTTTAAATCAATTTGTTTTTCTTCACTTTTCTTTAGGAAGTTAAGCATTTTGGATTCAAAAGGATTTAGCTCACCAGTCTCGGCTAATTTTCTAGCTTTTCTTCTATCCATTGTAGCTATTCTGTTTTCTTCTGAATTGTCTCCTTCTTCAACTTCTTTAGGAGGTGCTGCTTTTTTCATGGAAAGATCGTATTTGCCTTTAGGGTTTTTGCCTAAAACTTTTACTTTTACATTATCATTTAACGCTACATGTTTGTTGATATCTGTGACATATTCATTAGCTATCTCTGAAATATGAACAAGACCTTCGTTATTTCCTGGTAGCTTAACAAAAGCTCCAAAGCTTGTTACCCCAGTAACTACGCCTTCTACTATGGAATCTTTTTCTAAATTATTTTCTTCTATCTCTATGTTAATCACCTTTTTTACGTACTATTTTGTATGCTACCTCATTTTGCTTTACAAGCCCCAGTATTGTTCTAGCTTTTTGTTCAACATTCAGTACTGTTCCTGCTTCGATAAGTTCCTCATTAAGAGCCTTATTTTTCTTTTCTTCAATAATAACAAGTCGGCCTTCAGACTTGATTTTTTGACTGTAGTTAATATTGTAATACAATATCCTAAGATTTTGATACAACATACTGACTGCCACTACAACCAAAACAATAGTAAATAGCCGACTTTTAATAAATGTATCTAACACAAAATCAAAATGCCTTTTTATATCTTCAGATTATAAAATGATTTAATACCCTTGTAAACAGCTTCAGTTCCTAGTTCTTCTTCAATTCTAAGTAATTGATTGTATTTAGCAATCCTATCTGTTCTGCTAGCTGAACCAGTTTTGATTTGCCCAGCGTTAGTTGCGACAACGATATCAGCGATAGTTGTATCTTCTGATTCGCCTGATCTGTGTGAGACAATTGCTGTGTAGCCAGCTTCTTTCGCCATTTGAATAGCGTCAAGAGTTTCACTTAATGTACCAATTTGATTTACCTTAATAAGGATTGAGTTCCCGATTCCTTTGGCAATACCTTCAGCTAATCTTTTAGTATTAGTAACAAAAAGGTCGTCACCAACTATTTGTACTTTAGCACCAAGCTTTTCAGTCAACAGCTTAAATCCGTTCCAATCGTCCTCAGCTAATCCGTCTTCAATAGAAATAATAGGATATTTACTACAAAGGTGTTCATAGTAGGCAACCATTTCAGCGGAACTTCTAATTACGCCTTCACCTTTGAAGTTGTAATGTCCTTTTTCAAACATCTCAGATGCAGCAACATCTAGGGCAATCATAACGTCAATGCCAGGTTTGTATCCAGCTTTTACAGTTGCTTCTAAAATAATTTGGATTGCTTCTTCGTTTGTTTTTAAATTAGGCGCAAATCCACCTTCATCTCCAACGGCAGTGTTAAGGT
>JBAXBT010000134.1:0-4558 GCA_037141875.1 Candidatus Riflemargulisbacteria bacterium | reverse complement strand
ACTAATCTGTCTAATACTATCGTGTAGTATTTCCAGTCAGCTGTTATAAGCACCTGGGTAAAGGCATAGGCATCACCGTCTTTATCTTGGAATTGCAGTTCTAGCTTATCTCCAATATTCCCGTTCTTATTATTTATAAGCATTGTTAATGACTTATAAACAGAAGGAAGTGTATTAAGTGGATTATAAATATATGCACCTACAAATCCTCCAAAATAATTAGTTGCGATTCCATTAACTAGTAGTGATGATGTTGGGAATCCAACTTGTGTAGATCTTGTTGCAGATATCCCATCAGCTAACCATGTATATCCAACTCTTTCAAAGTTATCTATTAGTGGGAAATGTGGTGTCCATTGACTTGGATTTGTTCTAGCAGCATATTCTGCAAGATCACTCCATCCATCACCATCTGTGTCACCGGTGTTAGCGATTGACGCATTAAGATTATTAGAAACTTCAAACCAATTAGGAATTCCATCACCATCTGTATCACCAGAAATATTGGAAGTAGATACGTTTATATTATCAATATATAAACTTACATTCCCAGTTGATGTAGCAGATTGCAACTCAATTCTTATGAACTGTGTCTTGTTAAATTCTTTTGTCCCATTCCCTGTAGAACCAACACGTGTGAATCTATCAAGCAACAGTCCAAGATATGTCCAGGTGTTTAGGTCGCCAATATACTGTGTGAACTGCCAAATATCTCCATCTGTTTCTTGTATCTTAACATTCAGCCTGTCGCCTACCTGTCCATTTGCTTTTATAAGCATATTTAATGCCTTATAGTCAGGAGAAGTCCAATTAAATACATCAGAGGCAACATCTTTCTGAACTCCACCAACATAGTAATTACCTGTAGCTTTACCACTAATTAACATTGATTTCTGATAGTTCCAAGAAACTGTAGTATCAGTAGTCAATGCAACTGAAGTTGTTACTGATGAACCTGCATCAACTAGCCAAGAAGCTATCCCATTTTCAAAATTATCTATCTCAGGGAACAACATCTTTTTAGTAGGGTCCATTCCTCTTCAATATTCATCTAAATCAGTATAGCCATCACCATCAGAATCCTTCAAGTCTCCACTTGGGTTAATATTAGCTACGTTTGCAGATAATCCATACTGAATTTCCCACCAGTTTGGTAGTCCATCACCGTCTGTATCATCAGATGTTGGTACAGTTGATAAAGATATCTCATCTAACTTCACATTAATAACACCATTTTTGGTGGCAGATATAAATGAATATCCGACTAATGTTAAATCAGAAAGATTAAGTACACTATTTCCACTAGTAATAGCATTCTTCTTTACTAATCTGTCTAATACTATTGTGTAGTATTTCCAGTCTGCTGTTATAAGAACCTGTGTGAATGCGTATGCATCTCCATCTTTATCTTGGAACTGTAATTCTACCTTATCTCCAACATTCCCGTTCTTATTATTTATAAGCATTGTTAATGACTTATAAACAGAAGGAAGAGTATTAAGTGGATTATAAATATAAGCACCTACAAATCCTACAAAATAATTAGTTGCGATTCCATTAACTAGTAGTGATGTTGTTGGGAATCCAACTTGTGCAGATCTTGTTGCAGATATCCCATCAGCTAACCATGTATATCCAACTCTTTCAAAGTTATCTATTAGTGGGAAATGTGGTGTCCATTGACTTGGATTTGTTCTAGCAGCATATTCTGCAAGATCACTCCATCCATCACCATCTGTGTCACCGGTGTTAGCGATTGACGCATTAAGATTATTAGAAACTTCAAACCAATTAGGAATTCCATCACCATCTGTATCACCAGAAATATTGGAAGTAGATACGTTTATATTATCAACATACAAACTGACATTACCAGTAGCTGTAGCAGAAAGTAACTCAATTCTTATAAATTGTGTTTTGTTAACTTCCTTAATCCCATTTCCTCCACCAAGATATTGGAATCTATCAAGCAACATTCCAAGATAGGTCCATGTTTTAAGGTCTCCAATGTATTGTTCAAATTGCCATATATCTCCGTCAGATTCTATAAGTTTTACCTTAACTCTATCTCCAACCTGAGTATTACCTTGAATAAGCATATTTAATGTCTTGTAACTAGTATCCCAATCTCCTACGTCAGACAAAATATTTTTCTGAACACCTCCAACATAGTAACTAGCTGCTTTGCCACTAATTAATACGGACTTTTGATAGTTCCATGAAACTGTAGTATCAGTAGTAGAAGCAACTGACATTGTTACAGCTCCATCAGCTACCCAATTAGTAATTCCTTTTTCGAAATTATCTATTTCAGGAAACGAACTCAATCCATCTGCAACAAATGGATTAGTTCCATTGAGTATTTCATTAAAATTATCAATTCCATCACCATCAGGATCAGCCTTAGCATCTGATGCAAGGTTTGGATTTAGACCATTAGCTATTTCAACATCATTAGGGATCCCATCATTATCTGTATCCATTTCATTAGCAGTTGTATATGGATTATTTCTTGTAGTTACCAACTCAATATTTTCAATAATTAGTTTAGCAGAACGTCCAAGTTTACCAGTGGACACTGCAAAACCCATCATAGGAACTGCTGGATAAATGGAATTATATCCAGTAAAAACGTCAAATTTTTGTAAAGGATTAAATATACCATCACCACCAACATTATTCTTACTTAAAAGAACCTGATTTAGTGGGATATAGATATCTTTCCATTGTCCATCATTCTTAAGAAATCTGAGATTATAAACCCATTCATCGTCTTGGGCTGTATTAAAAGCAAAATCTTTATTATCATTATCTTTAATATCAAGCTTTAGGTCTACAGCACCAGGTCCAACATTTTTTACGGAAAATTTAATATATTTATATCTTCCCCAATCATATGCCTTATTTGTCTTAATATTATTACCACCATACATTGCAGGATCATAAAAAAGCGTAGAAAAATCGTACATAAAGTAACCATTATACCCATCAGCTCCAGCATTAAAGGCATTTACTTCTAAAGCATTTGCATACTGAGCATTAGTGGTCAAAGATAACGAAACATTATTAGTTGTTGACCAACCCAATAAACTTGCCGAATCAAAATTATCAATTACTGGAATTGGATTTTCAAACATTGTGACATCAGCATTAGTAACATTAACTGGAATCCTAAGCTCAGCCACTCTTTTACTACCTATTTGATTGATACCACCAATATATCCTCTTGAATAATTAATAAAAGTAACTACCAAAACATCATTATTATCATAAGAGAAAAGGCTAGTATTTGTTATATCAAGAAATGGTGCAGAACTTGCAGACCATCCTGAAATAAAAGTAGCTTCAGTTAAATATCCACCTATACCTGCTCTAACCGCAGACCTTGTTCCGTTTGGTTTCTCAATATACATCTCATAATAAACATTCTGGATGCTTTGTGGAGTAAAATACGTACCAAAATCCTCAAACGTTGTATTTACAACTTTACCTGTTATATCTAAACCAACTCCAAGACCACCATATGATGCAGTCTTAACAGTATAATTACCAGAAATAGTAGTCGCAGATTTAATTTGAAAGGAATAGTTATTATTGGAGTTTAAATTGTTTACCTCTACATAATGTAATTTGAAGCGTTTATCTGTTAAAGAAATTAAAGATATTACTCTCTTGTCTTTTACCTCAACACCGGAAGTAAGAACTACCGATCCTTCCTCTAGCTGATCGCTTACCCAACTTACCACAAAGCTTTTTGCTTTAATATCAGTTATCCTAACATCTGAAATAGCTGAGGCAAAAGCCATCGATATAAAAACTAAAAAAACCGCTCCTCTTACTAATATATTCCTCATTCATTTACTCCCTTCGTTTACTACTCATATTAAATTATACTACCTACTTAAAATCATCCATAACAATATATACCACCATCAAAACAAAAACATGTACCTAAAATTATTAATCTTTAATATTTAACGTATTTTTTCTAACTTAGCTCCAAATATAATATTATTAGCTTCAGGCTTATTGAAAGAAATCTTATAAAACTCCTTTACTGGATCAGTTACTGGAAGAGTAATATTAAAAGAGTGACCTTGATCTGCTCTAGTAACGTCATTACGTAGTAACCAATGTGATAAATCATTTGAACTTAGAACTTTATAATCAAAAGGAAGCCTAGCTTTATCGCCAGATAGAATCACATTATTTCCAGGTCTAACAATACCTTTAATGATATTTTCTGTCTTGTTTGTAACAGATTGATTATTTATATAATTAATAAATACAGGATCTAGTAAAACAACGGCTTCTTGCTCACTATTTAATTGAATATCATAAATTGCAGGATCTACTTTTTGTATATCAAAAGAATCAACAATGGATTGCCCACTGTCATAAGAAATTTCTAATACAGGTTTTCTTGTTGCATCGTTTGCAGGGAATTGTTCAGCAAATGGAGTATTAACAATAACAATAGGGTTACCAGGAAGAGTGAATTTGCCTGTAACCGTAATATCAGTTGGAATATACCTTGTTAACTTATTAGCTGCAATTT
>JBAXBT010000133.1:0-4561 GCA_037141875.1 Candidatus Riflemargulisbacteria bacterium | reverse complement strand
GATGACTTCTTAAAGGTGTCAAGAAGAATCGGAGTAAATGATGAGATACCAGAAGACATGGTTCCAGAAGTGTCTTCGACGAAAAAGAAAATCAAAGTCAAGATTGGCAAGAACACATTGAACACCAAAACAAAGTTCGACGAAGAAGAAAAAACTCTTCAATTAGAAGAGGCAAATCTAGACGAGGAAGTTTCTGAAGATGACGAATATGCTGAGAAGGTCAAAGAAAAATTATTAATAAAAGACAAGCAATCCAACCAAAAAAAGGAATGTTACACAATAACATAACAATAACAGTAATAACAAAATAAGCCCCCAAGGCTAATCCCCAACTGCCAACCAATAAATCTTTTACGGAACTTGTAACCTCGGAATTCTTAAATGTCATCAATATCCGCCTCTCCTTATTTGCTTTGTTACTTACTCATTATACGAATTTACTGCTTGATTACAATTTAAAAATCTCAGGTATAATATTAATCGCCTTGCACTATATTGATTGCTCGTAAGTATTGAAGGTCACTTTATGATGAAATTTGACTTCTAACGCACTCTAATCTACTATGTGTATTACAGTCTAAAGGAGAGAGATTTTGAACATAAAAAAAATTGCTATCATATTTTCTTTTATCTTATCAATATTTTCCTGTGCGTATTCTTCTACGTCATATATTTCACCTTACTTAGCCTATCATTATATGGATCAAACAAAAAACCTGAATAACTCTTGGGAAATAGGAGCTTACTATACTGAAAAACTTTCAGAAGCTTTCTTTATAGACTACAACGTTGGATTAATACAAAGCTCTATAAAAAGCTCCTGTGAAAACACCTTACTTTTAGGTGGTGGAATTAATCTTCTATACCAGTTTGAAAAAATTGATCTAATAACACCATATGTTCTAACAGGAATTGGCGGAGTTGGTGGATATAATGCTCGAATAGGTTTAGATCTTGGAATCGGCTGTTTTATAAAGCTAAACGATTACTTAACGCCTAGATTGGAAATAAAAAATATTTACTTCGGAAACACGCTAGGGAATGACACCATTTATCAAGTTATGCTATCAATGCCAATTGCACAAGATGTTCCAGCGGTTGCTGAGGTCATTGCCCCAGCTGCACCTATAATTAAAGAACCTACGAAAACCTCATTCCAAAGTGAACTTGAAAAAATATTTATAAAAACAGGCAAAGTAGAAAAAATGAACATGAAAATAACTTTTGACTCAGGTGCATCTGTTGTTAAAGGGAAATATGCTGTGTCTCTTCAAAACTATGCAGAATTTCTTATTAAACACCCTGAAATAAAACTATTAATAAAAGGGTATACCGATAACCAAGGAAATAAAGCATTTAATCAAAAACTGTCAGAGATGAGAGCAAAGGCCATTGCTAATGTGCTAATTAATAAATATGGAATAAACAAAACCAGAATTAAAATTCAAGGACTTGGCGGAGAGAACCCAGTTGCTACAAACAAAACTGAAGCAGGACGTGCATTAAATAGACGCATTGAAGCCTCAACTATTTAATTAAAAAGTTTATTGTTTTATTAATTTCTTCTTTTTAGGTTTTTGTTCAGGAATAGCCCTAGTTGTAATCTCTATTAGCCCACTAATCCACTCTCTGTCTTCAAACTTATCTTCTATTAAGTAACTCATCTTCGCTCCTGGATAAGCTGGTGCTTCTTTGACTTTCCCAATGTACTTCTTGCCTTCTTCTGTCGCTTTAACAAAAAGCTGATCATCACAGATAAGCGCTACAACCTTACCATTACAATAAAGTGCATATTCACCAAACATTTTCCTAAATGTTATATTTCCGGCAGATTCTATTTGTTCGACTATGAAATCAACAAAAGACTGATCTGACGTCACCGTTTAGCTCCTTGAATATTATTTGAACCAGCTTTCCAGCAATAATCCAAACAACAACAATGTACTAAAAAACATTTGCACCTGAGCTGTCTCTTGAGCAATACCTTCCGATAAGTGGTCGTTTTTCATCTTAATTATCAACTTAACTGTTCTCATTATTGAAAGAAAAACAATCAATAACGAGATATGATTTACCCTAATAATTACTAAAAAGAACATAAATAAATACGGAAAAAGAAGCTCAGCATAATATAACCTTTTCGCTTTCTCAATACCTCGAACTACCAACAATTCCTTACTGTTAGCAGCATTCATATTCTTAATATTGTTTGCCGTAAAAATAGCAGTAATCTGTAATCCAATAGGAATAGAAAATAAAAATGCTCTAAATGAAATTTCTGCAGAAAAAGCAAAATAGATTGCCAAAAATACAAGTGGTCCCAACAAAAAGAAAAGCATAAATTCACCAAGCGCAACATGTTTTAATGGACTTTTACCTGCAGTATAATAATAAGAACCAGCTAACCCAAGCAAAACAAACCAAACAAGATTAAAGCTAGAATAAAGAACAAAATAAGTTGTAATAAAAACAGAAATCCCATATAAAAGAATAATTAATGAAATTATTTGCTTTGTTTTTAAAAGTCCGTTTGCTAAAACCATGCTCGTGCTAAGTTTATTAGTACTATCTATTCCCTTTTTATAGAAATGATATTCGTTCACAAAATGAGTAGCCAAATGAACAGACAGAACACCAATTAACATCAATAAAAGATCAGCAAACCCTATCAAAGCACCATTGGCTCTAGCTATGACAAATAAAATTAATACTGGAACTACAGATGCAATTAAGGCATATGCCTTTAATGAATTTACCCAAAGAAATATTTTGTTACCCATTATGACCCATTATAATAAAAATATTCATTAACTTACAATGACAGATTTATTCTAATTCATAACTAATCAGTTGCATCATAACAACCAAGTTGTCAGGCAGTTTGCCAAATCTATCCTGACACTCTTTAACTAAATCCATAACGGCCTGTTTACTATCTAAAACTGCAATCGATTTATATAAAGCCAGCCTGATACTCATATCTGGAATATATTCTTCTGGGATATAGGCCTGCATTCTTGTGGAAATATTCAAATATGGTCTTTCTCTGTGCTTTTCACCTTTCTCCCTAGCAATCGCCTCATTCAATATATGCATATAAAACTCAAACCCAACTGCTTCCATATAACCACTCTGTGCAGTGCCAAGAATATTTCCAATACCCCTCAACTCTAAATCCCTAAGTGCAATATCATACCCTGACCCTAAAGTAGAAAACTCCATGAGCGCCTCGAATCTTTCCTTTACTTCTGAGGTGAATAAACTTTTATCTCTATACAACAAATAACAATATGACTGAACTTGATTCCGACCAACCCTGCCTCTCAACTGATGCAACTGCGCTAACCCAAAATGTTCGGCATTATTAATAATCATGGTGTGTGCATTAGGAATATCCACTCCATTCTCAATAATAGTAGTAGCAATAAGTACATGGAATTTGTCTTCATAAAAATCAATCATTAATTTTTCAAGTTGATGAGCACTCATCTGCCCATGGCCAACACGAATATCTATGTCCGGCAAAACTTGATGCAGTTGATTTTGCAAATGGATTATGTCACTTATCCTATTATGAAGGATAAATACCTGACCTTTTCTTTTTAACTCAAATTTTATTTTATCTCTAATATAGGAGATATCAAACTCATGAGCTTCCGTAATAATTGGTAACCGCTCAAGTGGTGGGGTATTTATAACACTTATATCTCTTATCCCCGAAATTGACATATACAAAGTCCTTGGTAATGGTGTTGCTGACAAGGTCAACACGTCTATATGACTTCTGTATTGTTTCAACATCTCTTTCGCCATAACGCCAAACCGCTGTTCCTCATCTATTATCAAAAGCCCTAAATCAAAGAACTCAATATCTTTCTGTAGCAACCTATGGGTGCCAACTATAATATCAATATGCCCCATCTTTAACCTCTGCAAAGTTTCTTTCTGTTCTTTACGAGTTTTGAACCTATTAATAAATTCAACAACAACTCCAAGTTCTTCGAGCCTGCCTTTGATAACTTCGTAATGTTGCTTTGATAAAATAGTCGTTGGAGCAAGCATTGCTACTTGTTTTCTACTTACAACTGCCTTTAGTGCTGCTCTTATTGCAGCCTCGGTTTTACCAAACCCTACGTCTCCACAAATCAGTCTATCCATTGCCTTAGCAGACTCCATGTCTTTCCTAATATCCTCAATAGCCTTCAGTTGATCCCTTGTTTCCCTAAATGGAAATGACTCAGCCAACTGCAAAGTAAGCTCGCTATCTTCCTGAAAAGCAAACCCTTCTCGAAGCTTCCTGTTCTTATAAAGATGAAAAAGGTCTCTTGCTACATCTTTGACTACCTTTTTAACTTTCTGCTGAGTCTTCTCCCATTGTTTATCTCTTAAAGAATTAATAATAGGTGATGTTGCTCCAGAAAACTTATAGATTCTGGCAAGTTGTTCTATCGGGATAAAGATTTTATCACCTTCTTGATATTCAACTACAGCATACTCACCTTCAAACTTACCAAACGTCATCCGTTGTAGCCCCTGATAAATACCTATCCCATGATTAATA
>JBAXBT010000132.1:0-4565 GCA_037141875.1 Candidatus Riflemargulisbacteria bacterium | reverse complement strand
ACATGGTCGTTATCTGCATTAAGCAGGTATTGCATTTTAACTACATGCTTTTGTGCTTTACTAGATGGCCTTATAGTAACCTTTAAACGAATCATGTTTGGCTTTTGTTTATTTTTAACTATAGTCCATTTAACCTTTCCGTTTTTCCCGGAGATTGATTCAATTAGCTGACCTATTGTGTGTGTTTCACCTTTAAAAGTTGTCTCTTTAACTATATTTATATATTCATTTGAACAAGCGACTAATCCAAGCGATAACAACACGCACATTAATAATAAAATTATTCTCTTATACTTTGCCATCTAATTATTCCTTTCCATAACTAAACTCATTCAACAATATTTCTTTATAATTCACAATTACTACTTTGACGTGGCGCTAATTTTGCTGCTGACATTTTTCTTATAAAGCCTAACCGTAGGGGCATCTACAAGTAATGTATAAGAAGCCCGTGATATCATCTCCTTCATTTGTGAAGCAGAAAGACTATCCTCGAAAGGACCAAAGGATTCACCAGTTGTAAGATAGCGAATAGCTCTTGCTCGTTGTTTTGTGTTCCACCAACCAATAAATTGCTCAGTAGACACAGATGTAACTGGACGAAAAATCATATACTCAAATGGAGATCCATTTTCCCGATTAAAATACTGACGATAATACAAATGTGTAAGCGTAGTGCTCGTGCCTAACACAGATGCATCTGCAGGAACTAGTGAAACAGCTTTCTTAACGTCTTTCCAACCCTGAGTAGGGATGAAATATCTAACCTCTAGTATAACAAAAGCTAGAAGATTAATTACCGCAAACCCTATAACTGTTCGTTTAAAAATTTTCATTATCTTTTGCTGTTTTTCTTTGGGGCGCAACTGAATCTTCTGGATGACTTGCATGGTAGAAAAAGCAAGAATTGGGATAAAAGGAGCAGCGTAATGATTAGATGGGTCTGTTAATCCTGGTTGGTTGCTTAGCAAGTTTTGCAGAAAAACTAATGAACCAACCCAAAACAAAGAAGACCGTAAGCTTAAAAAGGCCAAAGGGGCCAACAAAAGTAACACATAAGCAATTTTTTCAGACCTCAAGAGCTGTGCTAAAACAAGCTGCGGCTTTAGTATTGCATTAATGATAATTTCTTTCGGGGTTGCACCTAGATAATCATAGAACCGAAAGTGGCTATAAGAATGAAACATTGGCATAACAAAGTGAATTAAAACATAGGCAACCAACGCACTATAAACAACAACCAATATACCTTGAGTAAACTGCTTCTTATAAATAAGATACAAACCTAACGGGATAGTAATAATAAAGAAAGTTTCTTTGCCTAAAGGCATTAAGATAATGGGAATCCACAGCAAACGAAACTGCTTAGTAACTATAAAATATAAGGACCAGCTAAGAAGCATGGCCATAACAATATCGCCATGAAAATCAACCATTCCAATGTGCCGAAAACTATAAGTTGTAAAAAGGATAAAAGCAGCTGAGAGCAATCCCTTTCTGCCAAACCACTGCTCTGCCAAACTAAGAATTGGATATGCAAGTAACCCCATAGTTATTCCTTGCACAAGAAATAACCAAACAGGACTGCACTTAATTAGATACAACGGGGCAAGCACATATAAATATGGATAAAAATGATTACCAAACTCGTGCATGTTTTCGATATTTAAAAATAAACCACGACCATGTATAAAATTCCAAACAGGATGGTCAAAAAAGTATAAATCAGCAAAGGTAGTATGGAATCCAAGGTGAGCACACCAACGAATTAGAAAAAAGTATAAGATTGTAGCTAGTGTAAGTCCTATTCGAATTGAACGATTAGATAGTTTCATATGCTCCAGTATATCTCAAGCTCGTTTCTAAAAAAAGAGTAACGAGCTTGCTTCGCAATAAATCCAAATGTCAAATAAATCTAATAATGACAAATAACTTAATAAATATTTGGGGGCATCCACTAAAAACTGAAACTTTTTCACACAACTTACGATAAATTTTAGTAATGAAAAATAAATTAATTAGCTTCAATGAACAAAACATAATTGCCATACTTATGACAAGAACTGTTGAAGGAGATAATGCCTCAAAAGAAAAGCTAAAGGAGCTTAGATTTGTTGGGAACAACACATTCAACGAATTAGATAATTTACTCAGAGAATCTCCATTAAATAGTCAACTTGCCCCACTATACTATAGAATGAAAGGTGAGCTAAATGTGCTAACTGAATATGACTTATTTTCTAAAATGTTATATGAATTATCACTAAATAGAGAACACATAAAAAGTTATCCTAACGCCAAGGCACTTGTTATTGCCAGGGAAATAACCGAACAAGAAAAAGAAGGAATTGAGTTATTTGCTTATGACAATGGGCCTGGAATACCAGACATACTATGGTGTAGCGAACCCAAAAATTCCTCAACTGGGTTACCTTGGAAAGGCAACGGTCTATCGTTTATTACAAGTGCTGCTTCTTCTAAAAACAAAGGATATGCGGAAATTGGAACTAAATATGAAAAATTTCTTTTTGGCACAACCATTGACCCAAAACCATTAGAACCAAACATTACTCACGGAACACTTATTCGAATAGTTCGCTTTTTTAAATAACTATTTTCCAACGCAAAATCTAGAAAAGATATTATCCAACACTTCTTCTGACACATCTTGCACTACAATCTGCCCCAGATGGACAAGAGCTTCTTTTAGGTCTATAACCCAGCAATCCTCTTCTGTCCCTTCCGAAATAGAAACTGTTGCCTTCAGGATGGCTTCTTTGGCTTTCAATAAGCTCTCTTGGTGCCTCTCGTTATTTAAAATCACATCATCTTGTATATTCTCTAATTGAAACAACGTTTCAATCTTCTTTAATAAACTCATATTAAACTGCTCGAGACCACTATCTCGCAAAACAGAAAGCTCAAAAACATCAGCAGTTGGGTACATCTTTAAAATATGATCTCTGACTTTATCCGCTGAAACTAAATCTATCTTATTTATTAAAAATATCGTTGTATTAGGTTCTATTTTGCGCAACAACAGCTCATCGGAACTATCTATTCCTGCTTTGGCATCTAACATCACAAGCACAATGTCTGCTCTATTCAAATACTCTTTAGTTCTCTCGATTCCTAAATTCTCAATAGCATCCTCGCTCACTCTTACGCCTGCTGTATCCACGAGCTTTATAGGAATACCGTCTAACTCAATCCACTCTTCGATAGTATCTCTGGTTGTCCCTGGTATATCTGACACAATGGCGCGATTATCTTCAAGCCATTTATTAAATAAACTGGATTTCCCTGCGTTTGGTTTTCCAGTAATCGCAATAACTAAACCATCTTTATAAATCTTCCCTTTAGAAAAAGATGCCAATAGTGTTTCAATTCTTAATATTATTGTTTCCAAAACAGAAAGGTATTGCATAGAACCCAGCATCTCTTCTTCGTCAGGATAATCCAGATGAACTTCTATATGTGCCACCAAATCCAATATTGTTTGACGTATTTCACCTATTTTGACAGACAATATGCCTTGCAAATGAGAACCAGCTACTTCTGCAGCCACACAAGTTTTAGCATCTATAATGTCTATGACTGACTCTGCCTGAACAAGGTCCATCTTACCGTTAATCATTGCACGCATTGTAAATTCACCAGGTTCAGCTGACCTTGATCCAGCTTGAAAAAGCAAATTTAATATTTTCTTAGCTACAACATAATTACCATGACAATTTATTTCAACCATATCTTCACCAGTAAAAGATTTAGGCGCCTTAAAATAAGACACTAACACTTCGTCGATGACTTCTTCTTGTGTCTTGAAAACAGAGAACTTTATGGTGTTTGGTTCAAAAATTTTAATAGATAAAAATGGCGCTATTATGGTAAGAACATCCTGCCCACTTAAACGAATAACGGCAATCCCTGATCTTCCCGGAGGAGTGGAGATTGCCGCTATTACATCTAAAAACCTATTTAAAGACATCCTTATGCAGGAGAAACTACTACTTGTCTGTCCTGTCCTTGTCCGATACTTTCTGTCTTAACTGCTGTATTATCTTGAAGAGTTAAATGAATGATTCTTCTTTCCCATGAATTCATAGGTCTTAGCACTACTTCTTTGTTTGTGCTAATTGCTTCTTCTGCAACTTCCTTAGCTAATATCTTAAGCGAATCTTCTCTTTTGTCTCTATATCCACTAGCATCGAGTACTACGTTAATTGGCTGTTTGAATTTCTTACTTAGAATGCTTCTTAATAAAATCTGCAAAGATTGTAATGTGCTACCTTCTTTTCCAATTATTCTACCCATGTCGTCACCTTTAATATCAAGTGAAACAAAAGCATCCTCATATTCTACTACTTTAACTACGTTGAAAAACCCCATAAGATCCAATATCTCTGTAAGGATATCTTTTGCAACTAAATGCATGTCACTATCCACCACATTCCCGAAATTGTCTTCAATCTTCTTTTCTTCTACATTTTTATTTTTGTCAGAATTACCAAATAAATTTAATATTCCCATTATTTTACTCCTTTCTTACTTTTGCTTTTTTGCTT
>JBAXBT010000131.1:0-4623 GCA_037141875.1 Candidatus Riflemargulisbacteria bacterium | reverse complement strand
AAATAAGTTTACAGGAGTAGAAAAATGCCAAAGATGAAAACAAGAAGTGCTGCTAAAAAAAGATTCAAAGTAACTGGTACGGGAAAGATTAGACACTATAAAATAAATGGTTCCCATATCTTAGAAAAAGAATCTGCAAAAAAGAAGAAAAACAGAAAAGGTGCTGTAGTTCTTGATGGCACAAACTATGAAAAAGTTAGAAAGATGCTAGTTATCTAAGCATTATTAAGACGTTATAAGGAGAATCAAATGGTAAGAGTTAAAAGAGGAAATGTTAGAATTGGCAAAAGAAAGAAAATCCTTGCTTTTGCAAAAGGTTTTTATGGTTCATTACACACATTATTTAGACCTGCTAAACAAGCAGTATACCAAGCATTAACTAATGCCTTCCGTGGAAGAAGAGAAAAGAAAAGAGTATATAGAGGCTTATGGATAGCAAGAATGAATGCAGCATGTAGAGAAAATGGTGTTTCATATAGCAAGTTCATAAATATGTGCAAAATCAAAAATGTACAATTAAATAGAAAAATGATGGCTGAAATAGCTATGTTTGATTCTGAAGGCTTCAAAAAGATAGTAGAAACCGTTAAATAAAGGAGCTCCAATGATTGAAATGCATTTAGGTGGATTAGGATTTGATCCTAGGAATATGTCGCCGATAATACTTTTGAGAGATGCAGAAGAAAAGAATTTTCTTCCTATATGGATAGGAATGTTCGAAGCAGCTGCCATTGCCATGGAACTCCAAGACTTTAAACCACCTAGACCTATGACACATGATTTGTTAGTTGGAATAATTGATATTTTAGGTGGAGCTGTTGACCGGATAGTTATCTCTGATATCAAAGACGACACCTTCTATTCTAGTATCGACCTTATAGCTCCAGCAGGACACATTAATTTAGAATTACTTGATGGAAGTATCCTTGCAGACAAAGAACTCAAGGAAAACGAAGATGACCCTGATACAGAAATAATCAGGTTAGATGCTAGACCATCTGACGCTATTGCTATTGCTGTAAGAACCAATGCACCCATTTTCGTAAGTGAACAAGTAATGTTCAAAGCAAAAATGGTTAATGCTGAAAAAGACCAAGAAGAAACTAAGAAATTCAAAGAATTTATCGAAAACATCAACCCTGAAGATTTCGAAAAATACTATAATCAGAAACAGTAGCGTTTCTGATAAATCCAAAATCCAGAGCTCAAAATCCAAATAAATGTTATAATTTCACTAAGATGACTCAACCTATAATAACGTGGTTCAATCTAAACAAATCCTCCGAACAATTTAATAAATATTCAATTAAAAAAGAAACTACCTATGTAATCACTCCTGATTTATTCTACATTGATGATTTTAAAAATAACGTTATTGTTTTTGCTCCCCTACTATTTAGAGTTTATTACATACCAAAACAATTTGTCTCAAACACAAATCCTTTGAGCTTTCATAACAACAATATAGATGAACTAATCAAAGCTAATATATTAATACCAAAAGAGGTTACCCCTACTCTCTATCCATCTAAGCCTGACTGTTCAAAATTTAATCCAAACATAAGACTACTACTAACAACAGCTTGCAACTTAAACTGCGTTTATTGTTATGCTGAGGCCAATAGAAGCACTAACACAAACGTTATTATAGAAAAACTAAACATATTTCTAGATTCAGTCCCAACAGACATAAACAGCCTAAATATAGAGTTCCATGGTGGAGAACCTACTGTTGCCTTTATTCAAATGAGAAAAGCTCACGAACTTATCAGCCAAAAATTCCCAAATTCTACATTTATGATACAAACAAATGGCGTCTTTAGTGAAGAAATCTTGGACTGGTTAACTAATAATAAAGTTACCATAAACTTTTCAATAGATGGAACAGAGGACATTCATAATGCCCAAAGACCAGCAATTAATAAAAGAACCAATAGCTTCAAGGAATTACATACTAATATAAATAAAGCTCAACAAAAAGAAACAGGCACTGCCTGCATCGTAACGATTACTGCATATAATCTAAATAAGATGAAAGATATCTACTATTTTCTAAAAGAAAATAAATTTAAGTATATTAAATTTAATCCTCTGCTTAAAGAAGGCAAAGCCCTAAATAGCGATGAAGATACAACAACGCCTCCAGAATTAGATGTCTTTGCAAAAAAACTAGCAGAAATCAGTTTATCAGCCTTCCAAGATAAAATCATAATAGACTCTGATATGTTACCTAACGTTCACACTAGACAGCCTTCCTTTGCCAGATGTGGCGCTGTTTGCAATCAAACGACTATCTGCCCTGACGGTGAGATTATCGCTTGTTCAGATGCAGTCTACCTAACGCCAGACAATAAAGATAACCCCTTCTACTTTGCAACAATAACAGACAGCAATATTGAATATAACAAGCAACACGAAATACAACTTAGAAACTCAACAGCAGATAACTACCCTCTATGTGAAAACTGCTTTTTAAGATGGCACTGCGCTGGAGGCTGTAAAATCGAGAATTACTTAGAAAATAAAGACATCATGGTGCCAAACATAAAGAGCTGTATAGCAAAACAAACATTTATTAAAGAATATTTTAGAAATATTGGTGAAAAAATACTTTAAACAATGGTGCTTAACCTAGGATTATAAACTCTGTTTTTCACAAACACTTCTGCAGAACTCTAAGTTCTTTTCTATTCTTTCTTTATCAGCCAATGGTAAATCATCTCTCAGAAGAATTTTCTCATTAGTTAAAAAACTTTCCTTAAAATGGCCCACCCAAGACAGTGCAACCGCATACTCATCTAGAATCTGCCAATCATAATTGAGTTTATCAACAAATAACACATCAGAAGTATGAGGAATTTTTACCGCTCTTTCTGCAAACAATAAGGCAAGAGCATATTCCTTCCTAAACCGAAAATATTTTGCTAAGGCATATAAAGGTTCAGCTCTAAATGGACGGTACTGATATGCAGCAAGATATGCATCAACAATTTCCTTTTTAGGCGCAGACATTCTCTCTAAAAGAACACCCATTTGAAATAAGGAATAAAAAACCTCTTCAAACCATCCACCCAAAAGTGATCTTTTTTTATAATTATCATATGCCTCTATATTCTTCCCTGCATCTCTATAACTTTGAGCTAAGTAGAAAACATATCTATGGTTATTAGGCTCGTCAATAATCCCCTGTTCCAAAATAGCAGCATCTTTTAAAAACTTGTTAGGATCAAGAGAACGGGCTCCTGCACCAGAAACCCTGTGATAGACAAGTTCCAAACATTTACCAAATTCATTGTGGGAATCACAATCTGGATATTCATGTAAAACACCTACGTATGACCATTGTAGTGAATTTTTAAATAATTGAAGTCTCTCATAAGACAAATTCATATCAATTATCTTTAAATAATATGCTTCTTTTTCCAATAGTACATTATTAAAACTAGGCAATACTTCGAGGTAATCATCTGCATCTATCACAAAAGTATACTCTGCTTTTCCTTGAGCATACTGTAAAGATTGTGTACGATTATATCCAAAATTCTTCCAAGGTTCTTCGTAAAGCTCACCAGGAATATCTTTCATTATTTCTCTTATTAAATCTTGCGTTCCATCAGTTGAACCAGTATCTACAATAACCCAATGAGTGAGAATTGGTTTAACACTGTCTAAGCATCGCCTAATAATGTGTGCTTCGTTTTTAACAATCATTGATAAACAAATTGTATTCTTCATATCTCCGCCATTTCTCTTAATAAAAAAAGCACTTTAGTTAAATAACCAAAGTGCTTTTCAATATTAACCTTAAAGGTTTATTCTTATCATTCTAAAAATAAATCCTTAACTACCGGTTGCGCCAGTTGGCCCAGTTGCACCACCGGTTGCTCCAGTTGTTCCTGTTGAACCTGATGAACCAGTTGCTCCGGTTGAACCAGTAACTGCAGCCCCTGTATCGTTAGAAAAACTATGAGTATCACTAAACTTCCAGTCTGTAACATCTTGAGCAAAATTCAAATCAGCCCCACTTCTATCTGTTGAGCTTAATATGCTTAATGCTCTATAAGAATTTCCGTAAGTTTTTGCAATTGCATCTTGTTCGTTTCCACTGAATCCTCCTTGTGCTGCAGACAGATTCACATATTCAACATAATAAGAGGAGGCATCATTCCCAACAAATCCATCAATACCAACAAGTTTATTAACAGAAGTAGCAACTGCACTTTGCATGATTGTTGGTGCAGAAGCTAAATATTCACTCATTAAAGAAGATGTTCTTATTGCTCCAAGAAGCGTTCCATCGCTACCTTGTGACATAAAAGCTACTCTCTTTATATTATTATAATATTGAGCACCATCATTATTTGTCTTTGCATTTAAGTCAAACCCTATGGTACCTGTTAATAATGTTTCAACCAAATCATCAATTAACGCTTGTTTTCTTGCAACATCTGCTGGAAGAGTAGCAGCGTCTTTTTCTTGTGAAGCAGCTTTGTATAAGTTTTCAGCTGCTAAGATAATAGAATCTACATTAAGCAGGTCTTGATTGTTAGCATCTACGCCAAACATATCAAGGTTTCCACCAGCGTCTAGATTCTGTCCAGCAGCATAAAGAACTGCTGCAGT
>JBAXBT010000130.1:0-4636 GCA_037141875.1 Candidatus Riflemargulisbacteria bacterium | reverse complement strand
ATGTGGTTCTAAAGAAGGATTGGATCTATCCTGACGGTTTTCTTCTATTCCCTCTTCTCTATCAAAAATTATATTTATTTTTCTCTGGCACATTTTACCTAATAATAAATTAAGGTAATCTGTTTCCAACTCTAATGCACTCATTTCATCTCGCATTTCTGTTAAGTCATATTCATCTAAATTGCGACCTGTTGGATTACCTGTATTATTACTCAGTTCTATAGCAATAGTATTAATACGAAGCTTAAGTTTAGGCAATATTGTTCTGATTTCTTCAGCAGTAAACTTAACCGCTAGTTGCTTTCCTGTAAACAAATTATGAATACGTCCTATTTCAGTTTTCAACCATTCATATCTTTGCAGACTACTCTGACACAATGGTCTACCGATAAGATGACTTTGGTATGCTCCTTCCCATTGATCATAAGAAAGAAGAGTATCCATCTCTTTAGAATATAAAGCATACTTCCTTGTTAAATCAGCATGCTCAAATAATGGTCCCCAGGAAATTGATGATTCAGCTACAATTTTTCTTTGCATTACCCGCTCCAATAAAACTGTTTATAAGAAGATTTCTTATATTAACTTATCGAAAAAATGTTAGAGAAATCCCACTTAAAAATTTAATTGAATTTTGCTGATAATTCTTGAATCGCCTGTTTTACAGCTTCGTTATCCTCATCTATGTCTAGAATTACCCGAAAAGCTCCCAAAGATGAATCGAAATCACCTAAATAATAAAGACCTACTGCCTTATTATACAAGGCATTAATATTATTAGGCTCAACTGCCAATATCCTGTTGCAATAATCAATAGCTTGCCCATACTCTTCATTCTCTACAGCTATATTAGCTAAATTAAATAAAGCATCTTTATTTGTGTCGTCTAATTCTACAACATGTAAAAATTCTTCATTAGCTTTATCAAAACGTTTTTTTTCATAATAATATAATCCTAACTGAAACCTTGCTTTAATATTATCTGGATTGATTTGTAATGAGTCTTGTATCTCAATAAAAGCAAGATCAACATCTCTTTGTTTAAAATAATATTCCTTAATGCCCTCAAGTTTTTGCCTTACTAAAAAATTCTTTCTCTTCAAGATAGCTTGCATAATAGGTTTACTAAGTTCAACCTCAGGAATACCAAACCAATGTAGTTTTCTGCCACAATAAGGACAGAACTGACGTCTAACAGCCATTTTATCAGAAACTAATTTTTCACAATAAGTACAATACATACTACCTATTATATATCTTCTCTCGCTATAGCGGGAGAAGATATATAAGGACACTTTCTATTTAAAAAACAATCCTTGCATTTTGGATTACGAGGAAGGCAAATGTTCTGACCTAGCAAAACTAAATATTGATTTATCGATTTCCAATACTTCTTAGGCAAAACTTGACGTAATTTAATTTCAGTATTGTCAGCTAAACTAGTTTTTACCCACTGCCATCTATTAGCTATTCTGTGCACGTGCGTATCAACACAAATCCCATCTTCATCAAAAACCTCAGTAATCACTAGATTAGCAACTTTGCGACCCACCCCAGGTAGTTCTAATAACTCCTCTAATTTATCAGACGTCCTCCCATGATATTTAGTCAAAATTATCTCTGCAATTTTCTTTAACTGCTCTGCTTTTCTTTTATAAAAACCACAAGGATAGAGAAGGTTTGTGAGTTCGAGGGTTGATGCGTTCATGAGTTGTTGGTAGTTCTTTATTTTTGCGAAAACTTTTTCAGACACTTTCCAAGTAACTGCTTCTTTTGTCCTTAAGCTAATAACTGAGGAAACTAAAACCTTAAAAGCTTTATCTTGAATATTAGAAATATCTTTTAACTCATGTGAAATATAAAGCCTTGGAGCGTCAATTAGTCCTGTATCTATTTCACGATAAATAAACTCAAGATCATTGAAGTTGATCATAAGTAACAGCTTCTTTCCAAAGTTTTTCAAACTCTGAACTGTATTGTTTAATCAGTTCTTTATCTTCCAGTATCAAACAATTTTCATAATTATATTTCTCAGCATTTGTACTCCAATTATATGAACCAGTTACCAACTGCTTCCCATTTATAATCATAAATTTATTATGCATCATTCCTCTGTCAGACGTAACAGGCAAATACTTTACTGGTAAATTTTTCCTTACAAGCTCAAGCATACTATACTTGCCTTCACCCTGACCTCTGTCGGCTATAAGTCGAATCTTGCGACCTTTTTTCTGTTCTGTTAATAAAGCAATTGCAAGTTCCTTAGACGTAAAACTATAAATAGCTATATCTATATCACCTGTTGTGTTTTGCATAAGCTTTATCAAATGCTCTCGTGTGCCCCCGTTTGGAGAAAAAAATACTTGAGACGGAAAAGAAAGAGAAATTAACAACAAGAAAGCAAATATAAGGTTTATCATACTTATATAATACAATTTATTTAGTAATTAGTAACTGATGATTGGTCTTTAGAAGTAGACAGACTTCACTAATGCTCTGCGTTCCTTATCGCAAAGCGAAGTCTGGTAGCGATGGTTGGGATCGAACCAACGACACCACGGGTATGAGCCGTGTGCTCTAACCATCTGAGCTACATCGCCATAAAATCGCCTGTTTATTTTAGAACATATCTATTTTTTTCGCAAGTAAGTAGACTATTAATTTATTTTCTCTGTTTTATGTTTAACAATTAAATTATCGGGCAATATTACTTTTATACATCATTAGGAGGGTCAGCTATGGAATTCGAAAGAAATATGCTTAGTTTTGAATCCGAAATAAAGTTAATGAAGCTTTTGGGTGCTTCCGAAGAAATTATTAACGAACTCTTGGAGATGAAAACAAGTACCGAAGGATAACCTAATTTTCTAGCATCTCTACTCTACGTTGGTGTCTACCACCCTCAAACTCAGTTGTTAGCCACACATCGGCTATCTTTATTGCCTCGTCTAAAGAAGTTGTTCTTGCTCCTAAAGCTAACACATTAGAATCATTATGTTTCCTTGTCATTTCTGCAGCTTCCTGATCCTTACATAAAGCAGCCCTTATGCCTTTAACTTTGTTAGCAGAAATAGACATCCCAATACCTGTTCCACAAATAACAATACCTTTATTAGCTTTATTATCTGCGACTAATTGCGCCACTTTTCTGCCATATACAGGATAATCTACTGACTCCGCTGTATCTGTACCAACATTTATTACTTCATAGCCATATTTATTAATAATATGACTAACTAATAGTTGTTTCATTTCAACTCCAGTATGGTCATTACCTATCGCTATTTTCATAATTTCTCCTTTATCTCATGTCGTTGCAACTCAGTCAAATATTCATCAGCGGAAATAGCAGCAATTGCACCGTCAGAAACAGCCGTAACTACCTGCCAAACATGTTTGTTAAGCATATCTCCTGCAGCAAATATCCCGGGAACTATTGTCCTCTTTTGTTCATCAACAACTACATAACCTTTATTGTCTGTAGTAACAATCTCCTTAAATAATTCTGTATTTGGATCACTCCCAACATACATAAAAACACCTGAAACATCAACCTGGGACTCTGCTCCATTTTCACTATTTTTTACCCCAACGCTTTGTACAGTTTTATCTCCATTTATAGAAGTAACGATATACGGTGTCATTATTTTAATTTTAGGATTGTTCTTAACTCTCTCAATAATAATCTTTTCAGCCCTAAACTCGGCTCGTCTATGTATTATTAAAATCTCGCTAGCAAATTTTGTTAAAAATAATGCTTCCTCAAACGCAGCGTTTCCTCCACCAATTACCGCAATCTTTTTGTCTCTATAAAATGCTCCATCACAGGTTGCACAAAAAGAAACACCTTTTCCAATAAATTCCTCTTCTCCTTGTACATTTAATTTACGTGGACTTCTTCCAGTTGCCAAAATGATTGTTCTTGCCTCAATATTGCCACTATAGGCCGTCTTTACTATTTTCAAGTCACCTTTAATTTCTATGCCCTTAACTTCATCAAAAAGAAATTCTGCGCCTTGTGTCTCCGCCTGAATCTGCATCTGCTCAGCCAACGCTATACCTGAAACAGGATCTTTTCCGGTACCAGGATAATTCTCTAAATGTTCTGTCATACTTTGTTGACCACCAACAATGGCTTTTTCTATAATCAAAACACTTCTGGTTGTCCTTGCAGCGTATATAGCAGCACTTAATCCTGCCGGTCCAGCGCCTATAATAATTACTTCATAAAACTTTTTCATAAATCACCTCTAAAAGAAAGTATAGCATAAACGTTTCATTGGTTCATTGGTTCAATCATTCATTGGTCAATAGTTACATTCACTCAATAAACTTAATAATAAATTTAAAGAAAAAATTAAAAATTGGATCAAGAATGTTTAAATATAATAATCCGAAAATAATTAAAATACCAAAACGTTCTAATTTGCCAAACATCCGCTCTTGATTCTTACCTAAAAAAGGGTAAAGCAATCTACTACCATCTAAAGGAGGTATAGGAATTAAATTAAATACTGCCAAAGCTGTGTTAATAAATACTAGTTGCAGAAAAAACTCCACCCCTATAAATAACATAAAGTCTGAAGAAATAAGTTGTTGTTTTACTGTCTCTCCTACCATTAAATAAACTCTGTAC
>JBAXBT010000129.1:0-4666 GCA_037141875.1 Candidatus Riflemargulisbacteria bacterium | reverse complement strand
GAATTCTTGTGCTGAATGCACAACGAGACGAATTCGAACAACTAGACAAAATTGCCTACGTCGACTTTGAAAACCTAATTATTGTTGGCTTAAAAAAACAAAAAAATGATGAATTCTGGACAAGAGGACACATCCCAGGAAGACCAATAATGCCTGGCGTGCTAATGATTGAAATGGCTGCTCAGCTTGGCTCAGTCATGTTCCATGAAAAATTCCAAACTAATGGTACCAAGTTCTTTGGATTTGGTGGCGTAAATAACGTCAAATTCCGAGGCGCTGTATTGCCCGGCCAAACACTTGTCATGGTAGCGAAAGCAACAGCTTTTAAATCGAGAATAGCTGTCTTTTATACTCAAGGATATGTAGATGGCACACTTGTCTTTGAAGCAGAGGTTACGGGCTTAATACTGTAGGAAAAAACGAGAAATGTTATACGCCAGCTAACTCCTGCAATTTTGCGAAATTTTGCACGATAACTGTCTTACCAAAAACCTTGAGCACGCCCATCTTATGAAGTTTCCGAAAATTTCTTGATAGAGTTTCTGCTATTGTACCTATGCTTGTGGCTATCTCCTTCTTTGGAACTATCATCTCAAAAGGCTCTCCTGCCTCTGCTTTGGCAACAAGTCCATTCTCCTCAATATACTTAAAAAAGAATCCTGCTAGTCGTGAAAGAACATCCTGTAAGCTAAATTGATAAATCTTGTCGGTTAACATCAAGCATCTCTGAGAAAGCACTTTGATGAAAAACATACTAATTTCGCTGTTATTCTTTATCGCCGATAATATCTCTTGCCTGGAGTATTCTATAAGTTGACTGTCCTTCCCAGCAATAGCTGCAACTGGATAATTGCTTTCAGTAAAGACCATTACTTCACCAAATATCTCACCTGGCATAACTTTCCTTATACTTGTTTCTTGTCCTTCATGATTTAGTTTATATAAACTAATATCGCCACTTAATAATAAATAAAAAGCATCAGCCTCTTCATCAAGATGAAACAGTACTTCATCCTTTAAAAGAGTCCTTTTACTTCCATAAGCTTTTAATACTTCCTGCCAATTAACCATAAAACCTCACACTGATCATATTTATTTTCTCCGTTTTGACTTAAGTCAATTCTATTCTTTCTATAGTATAGCAAAATGAAGGATATAAAACACCCTGGAGGTAAATTTATGGTAGTAAGAAAATTTATAGAAATAAATGAAGACAAGTGTAATGGCTGTGGCAACTGCGTAGTTGATTGTGTGGAAGGTGCACTACAAATAATTAATGGTAAGGCAAAAGTAGTCAAAGAACAGTTCTGCGATGGACTTGGAGCATGTATTGGAGGTTGTCCGTTAGACGCACTTAAAATAGTTGAAAGAGACGTAGCGGAGTTTGATGAAAAAGCAGTTGAAGAACACTTAAAAAGCAAAGCCCAGTCTTCGCCTAAAGGCTACACCTCGGCAAGCAATAACCTAAAAGTAAATAGTGAAGGTTGTGGAGGTGGTTGCCCAGGAACTAGAACAATAGAAATAAAACGAGAAAATAACTCAGAAATAAACAGAAAGAATTTTTGCGGAGAACAAGGCAGCAAAGAGGAAGCGACGCAGGCGTATGCTGAAATACGTCGAGGAGCTACCGATGCAGATAACGCAGTTATACACGAAAATTCAAGCTGTTTAACCCAGTGGCCTGTTCAGCTACATCTGATTAGCCCACAAGCACCATACCTCAAAGGAGCTAACCTTTTAGTCGCAGCATCTTGTTCAGCATTCGCTTATGGCAACTTTCATCATGATTTTATTAAGAATCATATTGTCGTAATTGCTTGCCCGAAACTTGATAGAACTGAACCATATATCGACAAACTAACTCAAATTATTAAAGAAGGAGGAATAACATCAATAACAGTTGTAAGAATGGAAGTACCTTGCTGTGGTGGACTCAGCCATATGGTGAAAGAAGCAATAACCCTATCTGGGAAAAAGCTTCCTTATCTGGAAGAAATCATTACAGTAGATGGTAAGAGAAAATAAACACACACTCTAACGCCCTCTCAAGAGGGATGATAAGAATACATAATTTTTATAAGAGGAGAAAAAGGAGAAAAAAATGAGTATGTACTGTAATCAATGTCAAGAAACTGCTAGAGGCACCGCCTGCACAATGAGAGGGGTTTGTGGAAAAACAGAAGAGGTGGCAAACCTTCAAGATTTGCTTGTTTATACTGTTAAACAACTCTCAGTTAAAATAACTAACAATAAAGAAAAAATATCCAAAGAGGTATCCGACTTCATCCTTAAAAGTTTATTTCAAACAATAACCAATGCCAATTTCAGCAAAACTGAAATCCTCAAAGGCATCAGAAATGGATTAAAGCTAATAAACGATCCTTTAGCAAAAGCATCAGATGATGAACTTGTAGCAAAATCAGCTACTATCGGATTTGAAACTATCCCAGAAGGTGATGTCAGAGCATTGAAATCCTTCATTATCTTCGGACTAAAGGGAATGGCTGCTTATACTGAACATGCCGACAACCTTGGTCACGTTGATGAATCTATTGTTGCTTTCATTGTAAAAGCGATGACAATGGTTACAAGCGGAACAACTACAGCTGCAGAACTTGTTGCCTTGACCATAGAAACTGGTCAATTTGGAGTTAAAGCAATGGCGCTTCTAGATACTGCCAACACCTCTACCTATGGCAACCCAGAGTTATCTGAAGTTAACATCGGCGTTAGAAAGAACCCATCGATATTAATCAGCGGGCACGACCTAAAGGATATGCAAGAATTACTTGAGCAAACAGAAGGCACTGGAGTAGATGTCTATACTCATAGCGAAATGTTACCCGCAAATTATTACCCTGCATTTAAAAAATACTCTCATTTAGTGGGAAACTACGGTAACGCTTGGTGGAAGCAAGGTGAAGAATTTGAAAAGTTTAATGGAGCAATCCTTTTTACAACAAACTGCATCATCCCTCCTAAAGATTCCTATAAAGACAGAGTATATACAACTGGAGCCTCTGGTTTTGACGGTTTTCCTCACATCGCTGACAGAGTTAATGGTAACCCAAAAGACTTTTCAGCTATCATCGCACATGCAAAAAAACTTCCAGCTCCTACTGAGATTGAAACCGGTAAAATAGTTGGTGGGTTTGCTCATGCTCAGGTGCTAGCCTTAGCTGACAAGGTAGTAGCAGCTGTGAAATCAGGAGCCGTGAAAAAATTTGTAGTAATGGCTGGTTGTGATGGAAGAATGAAATCCAGAGACTACTATACTGATTTTGCAAAAGCATTACCAGCGGATAGCATTATTCTAACCGCAGGTTGCGCAAAATATCGTTATAATAAGCTTCAACTTGGCGATATCGGTGGAATACCAAGAGTGCTAGATGCAGGACAATGTAATGATTCCTATTCCCTAGCAATTATTGCGCTGAAGCTCAAAGAAGTATTTGGTCTTGAAGACATCAACGATCTACCGATTGTTTATAACATCGCTTGGTATGAACAAAAGGCTGTAATTGTTCTCTTGGCTTTACTCTCATTAGGTGTAAAAAATATACACCTAGGACCAACGCTTCCAGGGTTCTTGTCACCAAACGTCACCAAAATATTGGTTGAAACTTTTGGTATTGCAGGAATCACGGATGTAGAATCAGATATTAAGACAATGATTGGTTAAAAAATATTATTAGATCTTCGCTTACGTTGTAGTCATCCTCGCGTACACGGAGATCTAATAATTTACTAAATATCTCAATTTTTCTTAAATTAAAAAACTACAAAGGACAATGCATAATACAATATCATAAACACAAAACTTAAACATGACGTTAGGATAACAATCCCTGTAATTTCAGAAACTTTATAATTATACCTTTCAGCAAAAATCACCAAAGATACTGCAGCAGGAACTGCTGTCTGTAAAAGTAAGAATTGCTGAACATCAAACATAAAACTCTCATAATAAAAAAAATGTAATATATATAAAGTTAACAACACCCCTACGGCTAAACTGATAAACCGAAAAATTGAATAATAAAATGCTTCTCTCGCTTTCTCTAATGAAAAGTTGTCATATAAAAAAATACCTAATGAAAAAACTGCTATACTTCCCGCAGCCATTCCTAACATTTCAAACCCGCTGTGTAAAAAACTCTCATTAAATCCAATAAAAGAAAAAAAGACTCCAACAACTATAGCTATTAGCAATGGGTTTTTTCTAAGATTTCTCAAAACCTTAGAAACGCTTGGCTTGTCTTGCGAAAACTCAAACATTAAAAGACTCAGAAAGACACCTAATGCACCTAATAAAGATGCTGTAATAATTGCATTCTGATAGTGATATCCGTTTTGGAAAAACTCAAAAAAAGCCAATCCAAAAAAAGCATTACTACCCATTACAACTGAAAGTGAAAGTAAAATAAACACATCTCTGTTTATCACTCGGTACAAAAAAGCTAATATCAACAAAATCCAAACAAAAAAAATAGGAATGAACGACCCTAAAACAAGCATTGGCTCTAATCCTAAAAAATCTATTTGAGATATCTTCACTAGAAATAAAGCAGGCAAACAAAAATAATAAACAAAAGATGAAATTACTTTTACGTCACCCTTTTGAAATATTCCTCTATTTCTGCTTAACGCTCCTAAACCGATTAAT
>JBAXBT010000128.1:0-4679 GCA_037141875.1 Candidatus Riflemargulisbacteria bacterium | reverse complement strand
TTCATTTATTTCGTCGGCTGATTTTTTACCCAAATTCTTTATCTTCATCAAATCTTTCATTGGTTTAACAATTAGTTCTGATACAGTCTGAATACCTGCTTTACGAAGACAATTAGAAGATCTCGCTGATAATTCTAAGTCTTCTATAGATAATTCTAAGTTTGCATTATCTTCAGGTTCTTTTCTTTTTTCTTCAGCAACTGCAATAGGTATTATATGCTTATAGTCAGTGAATAAACTAAAACTATCAATAAGTATATTAGAAGCAGTCTCAGTAGCTTCCTCAGCGCCAATTGTTCCATTCGTCCAAACTTCTAATGTTAATTTATCTAGATCTGTTCTATTACCTACTCTTGTATTTTCTACAAAGTGGTTAACTTTTAAAACCGGTGAGAAATCACAATCTACTGGAATAGTTCCTATAGACATGTCTTCAAAATGATTTAGCTCAGAAAGTCTATATCCTGTTCCTATCTCAACTCTCATTTCAATCCTTAGTTTTGTGCTCCCGGTAATTGTTGCAATATGATGATCTTTATTAATAATTTCAATCTCAGCATCATGTTGAATATCAGATGCTTTAACATCACCTTTTTTGCTAGTATCAATTATCATAGTTTTAGGAGTTGATGAATAGCTTTTAAGATATATTTTTTTAATATTTATAACTATATCAACTATATCTTCTTTAATACCTTCAAGTGTACAAAATTCATGATCTGCGCCTGTAATTTTAACTGCAGTAACTGCAGCGCCAGGCAAAGAAGATAAAAGTACTCTACGCATAGAATTTCCTAATGTATTACCATAACCTTTATCTAATGGATTAATAACCATCTTTACATAGTTCTTATCGTCGCTTTTTATAATATCTACCTTTGTATTTAACTTCACGGCAAACAGGCCTCCTTTTAATTTTTATCTAGAATAATACTCGACAATTAGCTGCATATTCACAGGAACTGCGGCTTCATCTAAGTTTGGTATTCTTGTATAAGTATATTTATTGGCACTTGAATCTGCTGTAATCCAACTATACCCTACTCTACTTTTGTTTTTCTCAAGTATTGTTGCAAAAGAATCCCTTGAAGATTCCTTAATAGATAAAATGTCATTCTCACTTACAAGATATGAAGGAATATCTACCTTTTTTCCGTTAACTAAAAAATGACCATGTTTTACTAGCTGTCTTGCATTCATTCTTGTATAAGCAAGCCCTGCCCTATAAACTACATTGTCCAATCTTCTTTCAACTAATTTAATTAATTCTTCAGCTGTATTGCCATGTGAATTATTAGCCTTTTGAAAATATTTACGAAATTGACCTTCTGCAAGGTAATAAAAACGATTCGCTTTTTGCTTTTCTCTCATACGAATACCATACTCAGAAAGCTTACTTCTAAAAACTGGACCATGTTGTCCAGGAGGATAAGCCCTCTTTGCTAATGGACATTTTGGAGTTTCACACTTATCACTTTTTAAAAAAAGCTTTGTGCCCTCTCTTCTACATAACTTACAAGACGATCCCTTGTACAAACCCATACCAATATCTCCCTTCTATACTCTTCTTCTTTTGCGTGGTCTACATCCATTGTGTGGTATTGGCGTAACGTCTTTTATGGATATAACATCAATCCCTGCTGCCTGAATGGCTCTAATCGCAGTTTCTCTTCCTGGACCAGGACCTTTAACAAAAACATCAATATGTTGCATGCCATTTTCTTTAGCAATAATAGCAGCTCTTTCACCTGCTGATTGCGCAGCAAACGGTGTGCCTTTCTTAGAACCCTTAAAGCCAACTGCTCCAGAACTACCCCAAGAAATAACATTTCCTTCCAAATCTGTTATAGAAATGATTGTGTTATTAAAATTTGATTTAATAAAAGCAATTCCGTGCGATATATTCTTTTTAACTTTTTTCTTTTTAGTTACATTGGTTTTTTTCTTAGCAGCTACCATTCTTCAACTCCTCTTTCCTACTTAACAGCTTTCTTCTTATTTGCTATTGTGGTCTTTTTTCCTCTTTTTGTACGTGCATTAGTCTTTGTTCTTTGCCCTCTAACTGGCAAATGCTTCTTATGCCTTACACCACGATAACATCCAATCTCTATCAATCTTTTAATATTTAACGTTATTTCTTTTCTAAGATCACCTTCAATAACGTAATTAGACAGCTCTTCTCTTAAACGAACAATATCATTCTCACTAAGATCTTTAGCTCTTAGATCTTCAGAAATATTTAGTTTATTTAATATCTTTTTGCTTGTAACTAATCCAACTCCATAAATATAAGTTAAGGCTACAACTGTTCTTTTATTATTAGGTATATCTGTTCCCGCTAATCTTGGCATATCTACTCCCTATCCTTGTCTTTGTTTGTGTTTTTGGTTTTCACAAATAACCATTACTCTACCAAATCTTTTAATGACCTTACACTTAGGGCATATTTTCTTGACTGATGTTCTAACTTTCATTCTCTCTATACCTTCTGCTTTCTATTTTAGTCTAAAGGCAATTCTGCCTTTACTTAGATCATAAGGCGACAATTCGACCTTTACCCTATCACCTAAAAGTATCCTGATAAAATTTTTTCTAATTTTACCGGAAACATGTGCCAATATCTCCTGTCCTGTATCTAACTTTACTCTAAACATGGCGTTTGGTAAGGCTTCTACAATAACTCCCTCAACTTCTATAACATCTTTTACCATACATCCTACCTTCGAAAAACCGGTTAAATATCTTAACAGGTTATCATTCATATTACAATTACTATTTTTTCTTAAAAACTATTCTTTGTATTTCTTTCCATACATAATCAATCGCTTTTTCAGAATCTATTTCAATAACAGCTCCCTTACTACTATAAAACTCAAGTAAAGGTTGTGTTTCTTTTAAATAAACAGAGTATCTCTTTTTTACAGTTTCAGGCTTATCGTCTTCTCTTATTATTAATTTTTCTCCTGATACATCACAAAAGCCTTCGCACTTTGGCGGTCTATGTTTAATATGATATGTTTCACCTGAAAGCTTAGCAGTTAATCTACCACTAATTCTATCAGTTACTTCCTCTAATGAAACATTTAAATATATCACTACATCAAAGATAAAATCATTTTGTTCTAGGAACTCAGCTTGGGAAAGTTTTCTAGGATAACCATCACAAATAATCTTCTCTCCTTCAAGTTGCTTAAAACTATTTAAAAACATTTTATTGATAAGTTCATCTGGAACTAATTCTCCAGCCTTTATTATTGAGGATATTGATCTTCCTATCTCTGTGTCCTCTGAGGCTGTTTTCCTTAAAATATCACCACTTGATAAATGTTTGTATCCAAAATTTTCGGCAATAAACTTTGCCTGTGTACCTTTTCCTGATCCTGGTGCTCCTAAAATCAATATTTTATCCATACTCATTATCTCTTTTCTCCTATCTTACTAATTTATCATACTTATTTGAAATAAGAATTGTCTCAATTTGTCTTATCAAATCCATTGCTACTCCAACTATAATCAATAGAGCTGTTCCACCTAATCCAATAAAACTTGTTACATGCGTTACATTTGCCGTAAGCATTGGTACTATCGATATCAAAGACAAAAAAGTAGCGCCTACAAAAGTAAGCCTGGTTATTACTGCATCTAAATAATCAGCTGTTGGCTTTCCTGGTCTTATACCAAGGATAAACCCTCCATATTTTTTTATATTCTCTGCAAGCTCTTGTGGATTAAATGTAATAGCCGTATAAAAATATGTAAAGAAAAATATTAAGCCTGAAAAGGTAATAATATATAAAATTGTACCATACCCAAACCAGCCAGCTAAAAAACTAACTTTAGGGAAAAGCTGAATTAGCATTAACGGTAAAGATAATACTGATGATGCAAATATTATAGGGATGACTCCACCTTGATTTATTTTCATAGGAAGATAGGTGTTTTGACCTCCATACATTTTCCTTCCAACTACTCTTTTGGCATATTGAACAGGAATATTCCTTTGAGCTTCTTGAATAATAATAATACCTATTGTAACTGCAATAAACATAGCAGCCATCATTAATACATTCCAATAAGACAATCCACCCTTTATTAAAGTTACGGTATTCATGACATATTGTGGCATTTCTCCCACTATTCCTACAAAAATAAGAATACTTGCACCATTACCGATTCCTCGTTCTGTTATTAACTCACCTATCCACATAACAAGAGCAGTTCCTGCCATTAGAGAGAGTACCGATGTAATAAAAAAGAGAGGGAAAGGCATTCCTGGCAAAAGCAATGACCTTAATCCTATGGTAATTCCAACTGATTGAACTAAGCCAATAACCATTGTGAGATATCTTGTGTATTGCTGTATGCGTTTTCTTCCGCTTTCTCCTTCTTCTTGAATCTCCTTTAAGCTTGGATACATAATTGTAAGTAATTGCATAATAATGGATGCATTAATATAAGGAATAATCCCTAAAGCAAAAACTGAAAATCTTTTCAGCCCTCCACCAGAAAAAAGATCAAGAAAACCAAAGAAACCTCCTTGGCCAAACATATTAGCTAACTGCCCTAAATCTAATCCTGAAATAGGTATATTTACACCTAATCTAAAAAAAAATATCATTGCGAAGGTAAAAAGTAATTTCTTTTGTAGATCTTCGATCTGAAAGAAACCGGAATAATTG
>JBAXBT010000127.1:0-4681 GCA_037141875.1 Candidatus Riflemargulisbacteria bacterium | reverse complement strand
AACATGTACACAAAACCTACGCATCTCAGCTATCCCTCTTACCATTAATGCTGATTTTGCATTTGTTCCCAAATTCATTGCATCAACAATCCCTGCAGCTAAAGCAATTACATTTTTAAGTATTCCTCCATACATAACTCCAACAACATCATCACACACATAAGCCCTAAAACTCTCACTACTAATCATTTGTTGGACTATTGTTGCTGCCTTAATATTCTGAGACGCAATTACAGTTGCAGCTGGCAATCCCTGATAAATTTCTTTAGCTAAATTGGGGCCTGAAAGAACACAAAATTGCTCTTCTAACTGTTCAACTGAAAAGATCTGTCTATCAATTTCCAACATTGACAGACCGCTCTCCTCCATACCTTTTGTTGCACTGACTATTATATGTGTATCAGAAATCATTGATTGAAGCATCTTCACCACTGAACGATAAAAATTCGAAGAAACAACAACAAAAATTACAGAAACATCCTCTATTATTAAGGATATCTCGTCAAAAGAAATAGCCTCAACAACAGTAGATAGTTTTGGTTCGATTAACCCATAATAAGAATTAACTCTATTTATATTAATATCTTGAATAATTTGTTCGCTGTGACAAGCGATATAAACCTTATCATTTTTCTCTGACAAAACCTTTGCCAAAGAAGTTCCCCAAGCACCACAGCCAACAACAAGAGCTTTCATGTTTAAATCTTATTCTCCTGTCCTTTTAATAGCCTTTGAATATTAATCTTATGCTTATATATTATATAAGCCACCACTATAAAAACAAACAAAGAGTAAGAGAGCTCTTTATTAAAAACTGGCAAGCACATCAATATAAAAACAATAACCCCTGAAACAATAGATGCTAAAGATACGTATCTTGTAAATTTTATTATTATTAATTCAGAAGCAAGACCTATAATCGCTACTACTGGTTGTAAAAAAAACAAAACTCCCACTCCAGTAGCAACACCCTTACCACCTTTAAATCCGACAAATGGACTAAACGTATGACCTAAAACTGCTAAAGTTGACCCAATTACTATCATTTCTGGACCACCAAATACATTTACAATTGCAGCCGCAAAGAATCCTTTGCCAGCATCACATAAAAAAGCTAAAACACCAAACAACGGACTAACCGATCTATAGACATTTGTAGCCCCAATATTGCCACTCCCAACCTTAGTCAAATCTACGCCTCTTGCTCTAGCAATTAAATAACTAAAAGGAATCGCACCTAATAAATAACAAACCAGTAATAACAAACCTACCTCTAACATTTTTCTTCCTCCAATGCTTTTATTAAAATATTTTTAATGGACACATTATCCATTAAAAGTCTTACAAAAAGATCATTTTTGCTACCATGTTCAACAAAAATATCTTCCGTTATACCAATTGCTTTTGTTTTAACAGAAAATCCTTCTCGTTGAATCATTTCTGAGATTATCCCATAAAGTCCACCGTTTGTGACGCCCTCTTCAGCCGTAACAATAAATTTTGACCTCTTTAAAAAAGTTTTTGCTGTGCTTTCATCAAATGGTTTAATAAACCTAACATTAACTAAATTAATATTAAAATTATTTTCAGTATTAATCTCATAAAATGGAACAACCATAGAACCACATGCAAAAACAGTAACCTTAGCAGTTTTTATATCTATCAAAACTTCCGCATTACCATTTATTATAGCTGTTTCAGTAAAATCAATATTTGGGACATCACCTTTGGGGTATCTAATAGACACAGGACCACTTTGTTTAAAAGCAAACTCTAACATTTGTTCAAGCTCCTTGTGATCTTTAGGTGCCAATATTGTCATATTTGGAATTATTCGCATAAAAGGTATATCAAACACTCCATGATGTGTCGGTCCATCCTCACCAACAAGTCCTGCTCTATCCATAACCAAAACAACAGGTAGATTCTGCAAAGCAATATCATGTATTATTTGATCAAAAGAACGTTGCATAAAAGTAGAATATATTGCGACAACTGGCTTAAATCCTTGTACTGCAAGTCCTGCAGCAAAAGTAATTGCATGCTCTTCACTCATCCCGACATCAATAAATCTTTCTGGGAACTTTGACTTAAACTTACTAAGACCAGTACCATCTTCCATCGCAGCAGTTATAGCTACAATTTTTTTATCTTTCTGAGCAAGTTTAACCAACTTATCACCAAAAACAGTTGTATATGTAACTCTATTTTTCTTATCTAAAGGTTCTCCTGTTTTAGGATCAAACTTTCCTAACCCATGGAATCTTGTTGGATCATTTTCAGCTGGAAGATATCCATGACCTTTTTTGGTCAGTATATGTATAATTACAGGCTCTGGAGCTTGTTTAGCGTAGTTAATTGCACCCATTATGTGTGGAATATTATAACCATCTATGGGGCCAAGATATCTAAACCCAAGCTCTTCATAGATAACCCCTATTTTTTTATAGTTTATCAATAAATGTTTTGTTCTTGTTATTAGTTTATCAATAGAAATAGCTAAAGGTTCTCCCTTAGGAAGTCTTTTAATAAGAGCTTCAGCTTTTTTCTTAAAACCACGATAAAGCATATTGTACCTTAAAGAAGTAATATGATCAGAAACAACTCCCACTGACTCTGAAATAGACATTTCATTATCATTTAAAATAACAATAAAAGGGCCTTTAACACAATGAACATTATTTATTGCCTCGAATGCTTCTCCAGAAGAAATTGACGCATCACCAATAACCGATAACACTGTAAACTTATCTCCAGCTATATCCCTAGCTTTTGCAATACCTAGTGCTGCAGAAATAGAGGTAGCAGCATGTCCTGCTCCAAAAATATCATGCTCCGATTCACTTCTTTTAGGAAAACCACTAATTCCATCTGTTTTTCGAATAGTCGCCAAACTATTTAGTCTTCCAGTTAACAATTTATGAGTATAAGCTTGATGACCAACGTCCCATATTATTTTATCCTTTGGGCTTTCTAAAGAAGCATGGATAGCTACTGTAAGTTCAACAACACCTAAATTAGGAGATAAATGGCCACCATTTTCAGCAACAACCTCAATTATTTTATTTCTACACTCATCTGCAACAGAATACAATTCCTGCTCTGTAAGATTTTTTAATCCGCTCGGCAAAGATATATTTTCTAATAATCCCACTACTTATTCCTCTTATAAATCATCTTTGAAAAATCTTTAAGAATATCTTTCATTCTTCCGTCTACCCCTATTAAGGAGCTCATCATTTCCTCATAAATTTCATCTGCAAAAGTTTTTGCACCATCCAACCCCATCAATGATACGTATGTTGCTTTATCGTTGTCCTTGTCCGAGCCAATAGGTTTCCCCAAGGTTACAACATCTGAGGTCTCATCTAAAATGTCATCTATAACTTGAAAAAGCAAACCTAATTTATCAGCGAAATCTACAAGAGAAAAATCTCCTTCTAAATCTTCTTTCCCTGTACTCAAAATTAATGGACAAATAAAAGAAGCTCGGATAAACCGTCCTGTCTTTAATTCGTGTATCTTTCGAAGCCTAGCTAAACCACAAGCATCTTTTGAACTTTTCATATCCATTACTTGTCCGCCGACCATCCCTTGTGACCCTAATGCTTTACTCAAATAAATTATAGAATTTACTATATTCTTAGGATCAAATCCATTTCTAAGTAAACCTTCGGACATTACTTCATACGCTTTTGTCATAAGAAAATCACCAGCCAAAATAGCCATATCTTCTCCAAATACTTTATGATTAGATGGCTTACCTCTCCTGAAATCATCATCATCCATCGCTGGAAGGTCATCATGAATTAAGGAATAGGCATGAATCATTTCTACTGCTGAGGCTAAAGGTAAAAAATTATTAGCATCCTTATATAAAGCTCCTATAGCAAGAACAATGCAGCCTCTTATTCTTTTTCCTCCAGCCATAACGCTATATTTTGAAGCCTCAAGAATAAGATTAATGTCCATATCTTTAAAAGCAAGAGCATCAAGCAATTGCTCCTCAATCATATTCTTATATTGATCAAAATAAGGTGGGGTATTCATTTTCTTCAATCGGTTCTATTACAACAGAATTATCTTTTTTTTGAACAAGTTTATGTATTCTAACTTCAGCTCTTTTAAGCTCTTTCTCACACTCTTCAACATATCTCATCCCAGCCTCATATTTAACGACTGCATCATCTAAAGAAATCTCAGAATCCAGCTCTCTCACTGTCTTCTCAATCTCTTTTATTTTATCTTCAAATTTCATGGTATTGCTGTCTTTCATTTCGTGTTTAATTATAGCACTCTGTGCTCTTGTTGTAGAGAAACTAAAAAACGTTGCCAAGTCTTGTAGTAACGCTTAAACTTACTAATGAAATAAATCACTTTAGAGGGGTCATATGGATCTAACTACCATTTTAGGAATAGTTTCAGGAATAAGTCTTATTTTATTAGCAATTTTTATTGATAGCGGACTAGGAATATTTGTATCCATCCCTGGCGCACTAATCGTAGCTGGAGGAACCATCGCTGCTACCTTAATCAGTTACCCTTTTAATGAAGTAGTCAAAGTAATGAAAATTGCAGGAAAAGCATTCTATGCAAACATCAAAGAACCAACCTATCACATGATTGAACTAGTTAACTTAGCTGGAATAGCACGAAGAGAAGGACTACTTCACTTACCAGC
>JBAXBT010000126.1:0-4683 GCA_037141875.1 Candidatus Riflemargulisbacteria bacterium | reverse complement strand
CAATATAAATTTAGTAATGAAGAAGTAAAGATTCTTACGAATCTTTTAAAGGAGGATGAAATAGCGTGAGTAATGTAATACAAGAAATAGAAAAAGAACAGATGAAAGAAAACGTTGTAGACTTTAATGTTGGGGATACAGTTAAGGTGTTCTATAAGATTATTGAAGGTAAAAAAGAAAGAATTCAACCTTTCGAAGGTGTAATAACTAGAGTTCAGGGTGGCGGAATTACAAAGGCTTTTACCGTAAGAAAAGTAGTTGGTGGAGTGGGCGTAGAGAAGACATACATGATTCATTCACCAAAGATAACTGAAATTACAGTTTTAAGACAAGGTAAGGCGAGAAAAGCAAAGCTATTTTATTTAAGAGATAGAATAGGAAGCAAGGCCAATAAGATAAAGGCCAGAGACCCAAGATTTAATTAAAAATGTCTTATCTAAAGACAGCTTTAAAGAATATTATAAATTTTATAGGGACAGTTATTATAGCTGTCCTAATTGCTTTTTTTATTAAGGAATTTTTTCTAGAATTTCAATTAATACCAACAGGATCAATGATTCCGTATTTGCAAGTTGGTGATAGGTTAGTTGTTAGTAGAATGTCTTTTGGAATTCAAAATCCTTTATATAATGTTAAAAAGAAGAAAAGCATTATGCTTTTAATTCAAAATCCGTTATATAAAGCAAATATTCCATTTTCAGATAATTTATATTTTTATAAAAGAAATTTTAAGTTGAATAGATATGACATAGTGGTGTTTTTTCCTCCAGAAGAGCCAATTTGGGGTAGGGAATATTATTTTGCTGGAGATAAAAGGAGGGCGTCTTATTTTGAACCACCAGGACTAATAGGTGAAAAGTACGTAAAACGAATTCTAGGATTACCAGGAGAAGTATTAGAACTTAGACAAGGATATATATATATAAATAACAAGAAGCTTGATGAGCCATTTCCTGTAAATAGAGATTATTTTGATTTTGGTCCAGTTTTGATACCTCCTAAAAGTTATTTTATGATAGGCGACAATAGACCAAGAAGCAGTGATAGTAGATATTGGGGACCTGTTCCAGAAGAAAACTTGTTAGGTAGAGCCTTGGTAGTATTTTAGCCGTTTAATCGAATGAAAAAGATAGAAAGTTATGGCACCAAATTTAACTGAAGAAGAAAAGAAACAATTAGAGGAAGCTTTAGCTGAACTTAAGGCAAGTATTGCTGAGGCTAAACCGAAAATCCTTAAGCTTAAAGAGATGATTAAGAACAAGCAGCCTTTGATTCAAGAACAAAGAGAAGTAATGTTAAAGTTTAAAAGATCGATGGACCTTATTCAAGCGATGAAAGATCAGGACTTGATATAGAAAGAGTGGCTTGCCTGGAGGAATACTCTTGCCTTTGGCTTCGAGCCAGTACATTGGTAAAAAAGCTGTTGTGTAATTATGAAGTGTGATTTGTTAATGGTGCGCCTGGAGGAATTCGAATCCCCGGCCTTCTGTTCCGTAGACAGACGCTCTATCCAGCTGAGCTACAAGCGCAAAATAGTACGCATAATGATAGCATATCAAATTAAAGCAGTCACTTAAGCAGTATTCTTCTTTATTTTTTTGTATAAGTTAATGCGTTGTCTTTTAAGCCAACAGAAATTGATGAGCCTGGAGTTAGGTCTCTGTCTATTAAAAGATCAGAAATAGGGTCTTCTATATACTCCTGAATAGCTTTTCTAATTGGTCTGGCACCTTTATTTGCCTCAAAAGCTTTATCTATTATCCAGCCTCTAGCTTTAGGGGACACTTTAATCGTAATTTCTTTGGATTTTATTCTTTTATTAATATCATCAATGAATAGTTGAGCTATTTCTTCCAAATTGTCCTTTGTTAAAGAAGTAAACACAATAACATCATCAACTCTATTCATAAATTCTGGCCTGAAAGTTTCTTTAATATCAGCCATAATTTTCTCTTTCATTCTTTCATAGTCAGCTTTTTCAGAATGATTGGTTTTAAAGCCAAAAGAAGTGTTATTTTCAATAGTTTTGGCTCCAACATTTGATGTCATTAAAATAATAGTATTTTTAAAGTCTACGAGTTTTCCCGTTGAATCTGTAAGTCGACCATCTTCCATGACCTGCAAGAGTAAGTTAAGAACTTCTGGATGTGCTTTTTCTATTTCATCAAAAAGAACAATTGAAAAAGGTTTTTGTCTTACGGGTTCTGTTAAAAGACCACCTTCGTTATAGCCAACGTAGCCAGGAGGAGAACCTATAAGTCTTGAAGTAGTGTGTTTTTCAGTATATTCACTCATGTCGATTCTGATGATAGCGTCTTCTTTGCCGAACAAGTAAACCGCTAGTTGTTTAGCTAGCTCAGTTTTGCCTACTCCACTTGGTCCTAAGAAAAGAAAGGAACCAGTAGGTCTTTTAGGATCCTTAAGGCCTGCCTTAGATCTTTTGATTGCTTTGGCAAGAGAGTGTATGGCTTCTTCTTGTCCAACAACTCTTTGAGCAAGTTCCTCTGCCATTTTCTTAAGTCTTTCAGCTTCAGATGTTGAAAGTTCATTTAAAGGAATGCCAGTCCAAGTAGAAACCACATTAATAATAGATTTTGTATCAACAATTATAATTCTTTCTTTACCGTCAATGTTTGGTATTTTTGATGCTTCTAGCATTTCTGTTGACGCTGCTTCGTCGATTAAGTCTACGGCTTTGTCTGGTAGCTGACGGTTAGTAATATATCGGATGGAATAATGAACCGCACTTACAAGGGCTTCATCAGTAATTTTAACTTTATGAAATTCTTCATATTTAGTTCTTATGCCTTTGAGAATATTTAGGGTATCTTCCTCAGAAGGAGGGTCAATAAAGATAGACTGAAATCTTCTTTCAAGTGCAGCATCGTTTTCTATTGATTTTCGGTATTCATTTATTGTGGTAGCGCCTATGCATTGTATTTCTCCTCTAGCCAACGAAGGTTTCATTAAATTCGCAGCATCTAGAGAGCCTTCCGAGTTTCCTGTTCCTATAATTGTATGAATTTCGTCAATGAAAAGAATGGTTGTGTTGTCATTTTTGATTTCTTCTATAATTTTTTTAATTCGTTCTTCAAATTCTCCTCTAAATCTTGTGCCAGCGACTAGAAGACCTAGGTCAAGTGTTATAACTCTTTTATTGAGCAAATTGGGAGGGACATCAGCATTGACTATTAATTGAGCAAGCCCTTCAACAATGGCAGTTTTACCAACACCGGCTTCACCTGTAAGAACAGGATTGTTTTTAGTTCTTCTGCTTAAAATTTGCATTATTCTTTTGATTTCATTTGTTCTACCAATAACAGGGTCTAGTTTATTTTCTTTGGCTAGTTTTGTTAAATCAAGACCATAGATATCAAGTGTAGGCGTTGCGTTTTTGTGGGTTTTTTCTGCTACAGTAACTTCCTCAGAGTAGTTTTCGCTGAGCAAAGAAAGAATCTCATCTTTAATTTTAGTTGAATCAATGTTTGCTTCAGCTAAAATAGTGGTTATGCCTGAAGATGAGTCTTTAATAATTGCTAGAAAAAGGTGTTCTATGTCTACATTATTATGTCCTAATTGTCTTGCTTCATCCCAGGCTTGAGAAAGCAAGCTTTTTACTTGAGGAGAAAAGGGGATGGTGTCGTTTTTATAGTTACTTTTGTATTCTTGAATATTTTTTTGAATAATACTTCTTATAATATTTATGTCCAGGCTTAAGTTTTTTAAAGATTTTATAACAACTGAGTTTTCAACTTTTAAGATACCATAAAAAATTAGCTCATTATTAATAAACGGTATTTGTAGTTTTTTAGCTTTTTCTTGTGCATACATAATCACCTGAATAGCTTCTTGGGTGAATTTTGAAAACATAGACATCCCACCTTTAAATCAATTTCATTTATATTACAAAAACACCCCATAAAATGCAAGGAAAATCCAAAGATAGCTTGATTTTTAGCATTTTTATTAAATTTGGGGTTGGTTTTCTTGACTTTTGATTTAAAAATGAGTATAGTCCAATTATAGCTTGAAAATAAGGAGGTGAACATTATGAACAAAGGGCAATTAATCGATGCAGTATCAGGAGATACTGGTTTGAAAAAATCAGACATTTCTAAGGCACTGGACTCCATTCTTGATAATGTACAAGGTGCATTAAAGAAAAGTGATGACGTTTCTTTAGTAGGATTTGGTACTTGGAAAAGAAAAACAAGAGCAGCCAGATCTGGGAGAAATCCACAAACAGGCCAGACAATAAAGATCCCTGCAAAGAACACAGTTTCTTTCAGCGCAGGTAAACAGTTAAAAGAATCAGTTAACTAATAACTATTCAAATTAATTATATTTAATACCCCTCTTTATGAGGGGTATTTTGTTAGAAACACGATTACGTTATTATTATTGTAAAAACAGAAGTTGACGGAAGTATAGGGTTGAGGGTATGATTATAAGTAGCCGGCAAAACAAATTTAGAAAGGAGTTAATAAATGAGTTCTTATAATCACGTAACGCTAGTTGGAAATCTTGTTAAGGATCCTGATACTAAAAAAGTAGGGAAACAAAGCAAAACAGATTTTACATTAGCCGTAGAAAGGTATGCGGGGAAAGATAAGGAAGTGGAGGTTGATTTTTTCAATGTTGTGAGCTGGGGAAAGCTCGCCGAGATCAGCGGACAGTAACTTA
>JBAXBT010000125.1:0-4696 GCA_037141875.1 Candidatus Riflemargulisbacteria bacterium | reverse complement strand
CTCTAAGACCAAAATCTTTTGATCAATACATTGGTCAAGAAAACATCAAAAAAAACTTAAAAATACTAATCCAAGCTGCTGTAGAAAGAAGGGAAACAATTGACCACTTACTTTTCTATGGTCCCCCTGGACTTGGAAAAACTACGCTTGCCAACATCATATCTCATGAAATGAACGTTAACATCAAAACCACCTCCGGCCCTGCTATTGAAAGACCAGGTGACCTTGCTGCGATCCTTACAAATCTGCAAGAAGGTGATATTTTATTTATAGATGAAATCCACCGATTAAGCAAAGGTGTAGAAGAAGTCCTGTACCCTTCTATGGAAGACTATAAGTTAGACATAATAATAGGAAAGGGTCCATCTGCCCGTTCTATTCGGCTTGATATCCCCAAATTTACTCTAATAGGAGCTACAACCAAGGCAGGAATGCTTTCTTCTCCTTTAAGAGATAGATTTGGTTACGTAGCTAAATTAAACTTTTATACCGAAGCAGAGCTCTTACAAATTATTTATCACTCAGCTTCAACGCTAGGAATGAAAATAGAAAAAGAAGCTGCAATGGCCTTAGCAAAAAGAAGCAGAGGAACTCCAAGGCTTACCAATCGACTATTAAAAAGAGTTAGAGACTGGGCTCAGGTTAATAAGTCATCAAGCATCAGCACGCTGATAGTCAACGAAGCCGTTGAGTCATTGGGTGTAGATAAGCTTGGACTAGATGAACACGATCGGTTACTCCTAAAAACAATAATAGAAAAATTCAACGGTGGACCAGTGGGGCTCGACACTATTTCCGCAGCCTTATCCGAAGATAGCAATACTATTGAAGACGTAGTTGAACCATATTTGCTACAACTTGGACTTATAGATAGAACCGCCAGGGGAAGAGTTGCTACGAAAACCGCTTATCATCACCTTGGGCTAAAAGCTCCGGAAACTTCTGCCATAGAACAAAAAAGCCTGTTTTAACCAAGCTTCTTACAAAAAATGTTTGGGAAGATTTAAAGATGGGTACGATATATTCATGCAATAAGATAGTACTCTTTAAGGAGCGTGAATAATATGGACAATATAACTTTAGATAATGGCTACAAATTAACACGAAGTGGTGAGTTTCAAGTAAAAGGATTAGAATCAACTCTAAAAAAAATTGCCGGTAAGGATAAAACAATAACCGCCGATGAACTACAACAAGCAAGCTTCTCGACTGATAATAAAACTTCCTTTTTTGTCAAAATGCTTACAACTCAAATGGCAGGACATTCTTTTGAAATAAATGAAACCTCTGTATCTGAACTTGAGGATAAAATGGAAAATGCATGGAAAGATGAGCAAAGCAAAGCCACTACTTCCACAGAACCTACCAAACCTACACCGAAAATACCAACAAATTCAACTCCTTCAAGCAAAACAGAACCCAACAAATCAGCTCCTCCTGCTGCTACATCTCAAAACGATGAGCCTTGGGTTGCAAAAGCTTGGAAGTCTATTTTTGGTACAGGAAAGGATGATGGAATAATATCCAAATTAAATAACTCTAATCTCGCTGGTTCTTTTGTAGCAACTGTTGCTACTCCTGTTTTATTCACAGGACTTGCGATTGCAGGAACAGTGACTAGATTTCCTTCGGCAATCAGGGCATTATTTAATGAAGGTCCCTTATCCTCAATCAAAAAATGGACGGGCATGGATGACCCAAGCTTGAAGGACACAGCATATCCTATGCTGTCAGGTGCTGTAATCGGTGCAACATTAGGTGTTGCTGGCGGGGGAATTGGATTGGCCGTTGGATTTATATTTGGATTAGCCTCAATAGGGTTATGGCAAAAATATCGTGACGATGAATAACAATACTTAAAAACAAAACAACAAAAAGCCCTCTAAATAGAGGGCTTTTTTATTTCTCTCCTCACACGTTACAATAGAGTTATGAAAACTCTCCTTAATCTAAATACCTCAACGGTTGAACTAGAATATAAGAGAGGACGCCTTATAAAGGTTAATGACTTAATGTTATCTGACTATTCATATAAATTAACAGAACCAATTGGCAAAAACTTTCATTCTGAGTTTAAACCTGAACTTACTCCACCAGAAATGTTAAAGCTTGGTGTTTTTGAAGGAAAATATCTTAATGACTGCACAGACGAATTTCCCAAGGAATGGTATGAAAATGCTATGGATAAGCTATCCAAAATACCTAATGAAAAGCTAAATTGCTTTAAAATTAAATCACGACAATCCCTATCCGTCTGGATAGAGAAAGATTGGATAAAATTCGGGGACCCTGATATCAGGGGCTGGTTCCAATGGTATTGCCGTTACTATCTAGGACGTCGCTCACCAGAAGTAGACTTAAGACAAATAAAAAGATGGAAAGCATTTACCAGACACCTTGGACAAATACATGCTAACTGTATACAAAAAGATTTGACTTGCCGTCCTCGTCAACGCCAAGCTCTTCTTCAATGGGCATATAACCCCTTCATTTAACTATTTAAAGCTACTGACTGTTCACTTGTTCTCTGCTCACTATTCACTGTTCACCGTTTACTGTTATAATAGAACCATGATAACAAGAAAATCTTCACTTAGCAGAAACACCAAAGAGACACAAATTAGCGTTGACTGGAATCTTGATGGTAAAGGAACTTACTCTAATAAAACAAGCGTTCCCTTTCTAAATCATATGCTAGACCTATTCGCCAAACATGGTTATTTTGATCTTACTGTGGTTGCTACGGGTGACATCGAGGTTGACCATCACCATCTAGTAGAAGACTTAGGCATTGTCATGGGACAAGTTTTCAAAACCGCTCTTGGCGACAAGAAAGGCATCAAACGTTTCGGATTTTTTATTTTACCTATGGATGAATCTCTAGCAACTGTTGCTATTGATATCAGCAACCGACCTTATCTAAATTTTGATGTTAATTTCGGTGAGCAACTTCAAGCATTTGATCACGCACTTATTAAAGAATTTTTCTCTGCATTTGTAACTAATGCTGGAATAACACTTCATATTAAAGTTCCATACGGTGACAATTCTCATCATATTATAGAAGCAATTTTTAAATGCTTTGCGAAAACCTTAGATATCGCTATTTCTTCAGAAGGAAGAGAAACAGGCATTCCTTCAACCAAAGGGATTATTTAATAAAACTCATTATGTTATACTAATCGCATGAAAAGTAAAATAATGCATAGCGTTAATGACCTTGTCTCTCGGATTGCTGATGATATCATCGACGAACATGAAGAGCTCTCCTCTGTTATTTTGGTTGGAATCATCACTAGAGGATTCCCTCTTGCTCAAAGAATTGCTAATAAAATCTTTGAAAAAACCGGAGAAAAGGTTCCCGTAGCAAAATTAGACATAACTCTTTATCGTGATGACCTTACACTGAAAGGCCACGCAATCCAACTACACGAAACAGAAATCATTCAAGACATCACTGACGAAACAATAATTCTGGTAGATGACGTTTTTTTCCACGGCAGAACGGCTAGAGCAGCAATAGAAGCTGTTCTTGATCATGGTAGACCAAAAAGGATAGAACTTGCTATACTTATAGACAGAGGATATAGAGAACTACCAATTTCTGCTAATTATACTGGTATCACTATTAATACTAATGAAAAAGACCAAATTAAGGTATTATTACAAGAAACTGATGGAGAGGACAAGATTATAATCAATGACTGACAAGCCCGAAATAGAGAAAAAAATAAAGCCAGAAAAACCTGAAAAAACCAAAAAACCAGAGAAGCCGGCAAAGAACAACAATGATAAAGAGCCAAAAAAGCTTAATCTTCGATTTTTTTTCTTAGGCTTAATTATATTTCTATTTATCTTATCCATCTTTTCTCCTGGGGCAATTCAATCAGCTAAATATCAACAAATTAATTTTTCACAGTTATTGTCTGTTGTGAACAGTAAACAGGTAAAAGAAATTACGATAAACAACTTATCCATGTCAGCGCAAGGAACACTTTCCGATGGAACCACGTTCCAAACAAATATTATTAATTACCCAGGACTATTAGAATCTCTTCAATCATCAGGCGCTCAAATATCAATCAAAAACTCTGATAACGGGATAATGGTTCAAGTGCTAATCCAGCTAATACCCTTTCTTATAATTATAGGGATTTGGTTCTTCATTTTCAGACAAGCTCAAGGCGTGAATAATCAAGCAATGTCATTTGGTAAAAGCAGAGCCAAACCTTGGAAAAAGGAATCTGAAGAGAAGAAAATAACCTTTAAAGACGTTGGCGGGATTAAAGAAGCAGTTGAAGAGCTTGAGGAAATAGTGGATTTTTTGAAGAACCCTAGCAAATATCTTAACATTGGAGCCAAAATCCCAAGAGGTGTTCTTCTTATGGGCCCTCCAGGAACCGGAAAAACGCTACTAGCAAAAGCAATCGCCGGAGAAGCAGATGTGGCATTTTTTAGCTTAAGTGCTTCCGAATTTGTAGAAATGTTTGTTGGCGTAGGTGCTAGTAGAGTTCGCGACTTATTTGCACAAGCTAAGAAGAACCAACCATCTATTGTCTTCATCGACGAAATAGACGCCGTTGGAAGACACCGAGGAGCTGGATTTGGTGGTGGCCATGACGAAAGAGAACAAACACTTAACCAACTTCTAGTAGAACTTGACGGCTTTGAAGAAAAATCATCAGTAATCGTTATC
>JBAXBT010000124.1:0-4715 GCA_037141875.1 Candidatus Riflemargulisbacteria bacterium | reverse complement strand
TTACCTTAATTAGCACTTCATACACTGCGATAATATTTTCCTTTAATTTTAGTAAATCAAAAGATTTCTTACCAACTGGCATATGTACTATTCCATATTTATCAGCACGGTATTCTACCTTGCCTTTTCTAAATTCATCAATAGCTTTCTTTAGATCGAAAGTAATAGTACCAGTTTTTGGCGAAGGCATTAAACCTCTCTTACCTAAAACCTTTCCTAATTGTCCAACCTCTTTCATCATATCAGGAGTTGTTAATAGGATATCAAAATCCACCCACCCTGCTTTAATCTTATCCACCAATTCTTCACTACCAAAAACATCAGCGCCTGCTTTTTCTGCTTCTGTTACTTTTTCACCTTTAGCAATTACTACTATTTTAATCTTCTTGCCTACGCCATGAGGAAGTATTAATGTCCCTCTAACTTGTTGGTCACTTTGTCTAACGTCTACACCTAACTTAACAGTAAATTCAACTGTTTCGTCAAACTTTGCTGGTGTCATCTTCTTTAAACAGTCGATACCTTCATCTAAGGAATATAGAGGTTTCTCTATTAACGCTGCGTTTTGATTGTATACTTTTGAATATTTTTTCATTATGATCCTCCATCTACTCCGTTACAGTGATGCCCATGCTACGTGCCGAACCCATTACGATACTCATAGCAGCATCTATTGTATTTGCATTTAAATCTTTTATTTTTATCTGAGCAATTTCTTTTATTTGTTCCATTGTCACTGTTCCAACTTTATTCTTATTTGGCTCAGCGGAACCTTTTTGTATCTTGGCATACTTTTTAAGTAAGTCAGAAACTGGTGGAGTTTTTAATATGAATTCAAAGCTCCTATCTTCATATACTGTAATTACGACTGGTATTACCTGACCAATCATTTCTTTTGTTCTGTCATTGTATGCCTTGCAGAACTCCATAATATTAACACCTTGCTGTCCTAATGCTGGACCTATTGGTGGAGCAGGATTGGCCTTTCCTGCCAAAATTTGTAATTTGATGTAACCTTTAATTTTCTTTGCCACTGCCGAACCCTCCGTACAATATTATTCTGCTGCTTTTTCTATCTGATCAAAACCTATCTCAACCGGTGTTTCTCTTCCGAATATGAGAATAGTAGATTTGATCTTTCCTTTTTCTGCATTTATTTCCTTAACTGGACCATTATAACCTCTGAATGGACCAGAAATTATCTTAACCATATCTCCGACCTCAAAGTCCACTTGGAATTTCTGAACTTTAATTCCAACTTGTCTTAATACCTTAAGCATTTCTTCATCTCTTATAGGTACTGGTGAAGAAGTATCACCCATGAATTTTGACAAACCTGGCACTCTTTTCGTTACATACCAAAGTTCAGAGTCAAATATCATTCTTACAAAAATATATCCAGGATACATCTTTCTAATTTTTTCTACTTTTTTATTGTTCTTTACTTCAACTACTTCTTCTTCAGGAATTAATATTTCAAAAACCTTATCAGTAAGCTTCAATGTTTGTATTCTGTTCTCTAAACTATTTTTTACTTTATGCTCATAGTTAGAATAAGTCTGAATGATGTACCAATCTCCAAGATTTGAATCTACTGCTACCTCTTCAGTTTCCTGATCAATTGCTTCTACTATTTCTAATGTTTCTACTTCTTTAATTTCATCTACCATTTTCATATCCTAATTATATTAACCTTCCTAAAAGTTTAAAAATAAATCTTATCAATGAATCTATAATAAAAACATATCCAAGAACCACCAATACTATCACAAAAACAACCGCTACCAAAGATAAAACTTTCTTCCTTGTTGGCCAAGTAACTTTTGAGAGTTCTTGCTTAGTGTCTTGTAAATATCCTATCATTTTCATAATTTTATTCATCCTGGCAGGCCAGGTAGGATTCGAACCTACAACCTACGGTTTTGGAGACCGCCGCTCTACCAATTGGAGCTACTAGCCTATTTGATCTCCTTGTGTATTGTGTGAACCTTATCCCATTTGCAATACTTCTTAAGCTCCATTTTTTCAGTAGTATTTTTTTTATTTTTATTGGTTGCGTAATTTCTTCTTTTGCATTCAGTGCATTCTAATGTGACAAGTACTCTCAACGTATTCTCCTTTGGTATTATATAAAATCAACAGTGGGTCAATTTATCATAGTTGAGAGGCAGTGTCAAACAATATTTTGCTTAAAATTCTTCTAGTTTATCTAAAAAGATTGCTTGAGATAAAAAAGTTATTGGAAGTGTAATGATAAGTCCTATGTAAAAAACCATGAGACCTATAATATTTATTATTAAAAATAAAAAATAAAAAATAAAAACCGCAAAAATATCCTTCTTCGTAACTTGAAAATTATACCTCAAACTGCTAATAGGACCCATTTGATACTTAACCATAGAAAAATTAATAAATGAGAAAAATAAAATAAAAATAACTGTAACGCAAAACAACCAAATCAATGCAAAAAGGTCAGGCAGCCCGCTTGTTGCAGCAAAAAACATAAAAAACCTGTGTAGTAAATAAAAAACGATAATAGAAAATAAATATAAAATAAATATACTACCTATCTGATTCCATTGACTAAATAAATCTTTAAAACCAATGTCCTCATTCTCACTTAACTTTACAAATATCTTTGTTAGTCCAAGGTAAAAGACACAAAGGAAAACAACATTTAAGACTGATGTTATTATTCCAATAAGCAAATTATCTATTGCTATATTACTAAGATATGTCAGTAATTCTAGAAACATAAACACTCCACCTAATATACCAATTAAAAACAAAAGATTCTTCCTAGTAATCTTCCAACCTTCTAAATAAATTGAGAATATTTTTTTTAACATAATGCCCCTCCAGAACAAGTTTACCAAAAATAGTGTTTTGTTGCAAAAGTTTCAAGAACGAATGCGAACACTCCCCCGACCTCACCCGGTGGAAGTTATTTTCATATTTATTACTACAATAATGCCACCACCCTCTCCTGGCAGAGAGGGTTTAGTTACTGTACAATTTTATATTTACTATAAGAGTCTCTAAAGTAATTCTACATTTTTTCCCTTTTCCCTTCCGTCTCAGCTTTGCTGAGCCACCTTCCCAATTTGGGAAGGCTTAAAAGGCTCCCCGAATCGGGGAGCTGTCCTGCACCAGACGGTGCTGGACTGAGGGGGAAAGATTTACTATTTACCATTGAACGAATGAACTAATCTTCGTATAATTGCTTTACAAAAACCATCAAGGAGCATCCTATGGATATAACTGACCTAGTCACGCAAGAACCAACACACAAAAAAGAACTTCCTGATTTTTCTAACCTTGTATTTGGTAAGCATTACACAGATAGAATGCTTACTATAAAATATTCAGCAGATAAAGGCTGGTATGATGCAAAAATAGAAGAATTTGCTAATTTCAGTGTTTCTCCTGCAATGACAAGCCTACATTACTCTCAAGAGATTTTTGAGGGACTTAAGGCTTATTTCAGAGAAGACGGAAATATAGGTTTATTCAGACCAAAAGAAAACTTCTTAAGAATGAATAGTAGTGCCAGAAGAATGTGTATGCCAGAACTTGATGTAGATTTCTGCTTAAAAGCACTATATAAACTAATAAAACTAGAAAGAAAATGGATACCTAGCCTAGACAATTCCAGCTTATACATCCGACCAACTATGATAGGGACTGATGCCATGATTGGTCATAAAGCATCACTAGATTATCTATTTTATATCATCCTTAGCCCTGTTGGCGCTTACTACCAAACAAAGGGTGGGCTTAGAATTATAGCCGAAGACAAATATGTTCGAGCTGTTGCTGGAGGAACCGGTGAAGCTAAAACTGGTGGTAACTATGCTGCTTCTTTGTTAGCTAATATAGAAGCTCAACAAAAAGGTTATTCTCAAGTACTTTGGCTTGATGGAGTTCATCGAAAATTCGCTGAAGAAGTTGGCACCATGAACATATTTTTTGTATATAAAGACAAATTGAAAACTCCTGCACTGAACGGAAGTATCTTGCCTGGAATAACCAGAAAAAGTGTTATTGCACTTGCTCAGCATCTTGGCATTGAAGTTGAAGAATGTGCTCTTGATATCAATGAAATAGTTGCTGATATAGATGCCGGAAAAATAACAGAGTGTTTTGGCTCAGGAACAGCAGTTGTTATAACACCAGTAAGTGTTATTGGATATAAAGGTACTGACCACAATATAAATTCTAGATTATCTGAAGGATTAACCGAAAGAATCTATAAAGAACTTACTGATATCCAATACGGAAAAACAGCAGACCCATTTGGCTGGACTATTGTTCTTTAAGGAATTAGTCCTTAACCTATCAAAAACAAGTTTTTGAATTTCTTTATTAAGGGTCTCCGCGACCCTTAACAATCCCCTCGTCCCTCGCAACTCGCTTCATTAAAATCTGGGATATTTCTAGTCACCTTGTGAGCTACTGCCATTTTCATAATATAGCACTGAACCTGCAGGAACATTGCCAACCTCTCCCCGCAGAAGACACATTAATTTTCTTAGGAACTAGGATGCTTCGACCCTCTCCTGCAGGAGAGGGTTACGGCACAAATGTCTATTTAAAGATACTTATAACTTCCGTGGGAGAGGTTCATCGAAATCTCTACGATTTTATATTCGCTCAAATGCTCTGGGACACTGTTTTAAGAATATTAATTTGTTATAGTGATAATTTCAAAATGG
>JBAXBT010000123.1:0-4766 GCA_037141875.1 Candidatus Riflemargulisbacteria bacterium | reverse complement strand
CGCCTTGATACCTTACAACAACGTCACTTTTTTCAGCAAGAAGATCTGTGACCTTTCCCTTGCCTTCATCTCCCCATTGTGTTCCTATTAAAACTTTTATACTCATAATATTTATTTCATCCAAAAAATTTAAATATACCCCACCGTGCCGTGTGCTTACTTGTCTCTGAACCAGAACAATCCAGAGTGGGTCAGGCCGAAACCTGTTCTAAAACTGACCAAAACGAACCGCAATCCATTTTGAGTACAGCTCCCGTATTTTTTATGTTGGCTCATCTCTCAGAAAACATCACCAACACGGTCGGGCGATACGCTTAATTAAAAACAATCATAACATTTATTACAAAGAATGTTAATTGTTTTATTACTAAAAACATATACTAGTTTAAGCTAATATGATCGTCTTCTAACCACCCAAAATATCAGCAGTAAACATAGGAAACAAAGTACCGGAGCCCAAGCAGCCAAAAATGGTTCAAAAAAACCTCCAAGCCCCATAGCTCTTGTATAGGCTGACAAGAAAAAGAAAAAAGAAATACTAAATAAAGCAGAAGCAATAGACAATATTATACCCCAAACATCCTTTGATGATTTTACGAATATCAAAACAAAAACAATACCAAGCATTGCAAATACTAAATTGGCTACAGAAGAAGAAAACTTCAAATAATATTCTACAAGCATTCCCTTAGGATCAAGTCCTGCTTTTTTCAACAATACTACCTTTTGTTTAATCTGAGACGCACTCATTTCTTTAGGATTCTTTAATTTCATATAATTATTATCTAAATCGTAGTTTACTTTTATTCTAAGGTCATCAAATCCAGCCTCTAAACTCAAGAACCCATCTTCTTCAAAATTATACATTTTCCCTTGCTTAAGCTGCCAGTGACTATCACTCCATAAAGCACTTTTAGCTGTTATTACTCTAGGAGCCGTAAAGCTAAGATCATAAATCATGATATCTTGCATTTGATTGTTTATTTTATTAATTTTTTTTACGTATACATATTTCTCATCCGTATCTTTAAAAAAAACATTTTCTTCTATAGTTGGTATACTTTCTTTTAAAATAAGCCGATGAATAAGAGTATTTGATTTATAGTTGGTAACTGGTGAAACATATTCACTAAGAATAAAAGAAGTAACAACTATCAACAATGCAAAAGCAAAAAATGGAGCCAAAACTCTTTCATAAATGACTCCTGAGGTCCAATAAATTGCAATCTCATTATCATTTATCATTCTAAACATAACCAACATAACAGAAAACAGAGATGCAATAGGTAAAAACAAAACTACTATTGCGGGGATTTTATATATAAGAATCTTAAAAACTACATTAGGGCTAATGCCTCTATTTACCACGTATTCCATTAAAGAAAAAAGAACATCTGCTAGCCCTATGATAACTAAAGCAAAAACCGCTACCAAAAAAGGAAGCATTAACTCCCTCAGAAAGTAGCGGTCTATGATTTTAAACATTATATTACCAATTATCTTTCGCCTGTTGAGTTTTATTTCTTCTAACAGCGGATTTTTTATTTCTCTTTTTAACAATAGAAGGTTTTTCAAAAAACTCTCTACTCTTTAACTCGAGCAATATTCCTTCTTCTTTAACTTTACGTTTAAATTTTCTAAGAACCTTCTCAATTGGTTCATCAGGGTTTCTTTTGAATTCTGCCACGATATCTTCACCTCCAATCCTAATCTTATCAAAATCTGTATATTATAATTAAACTATATTTTATAAAAAAACTCTACTTATGATTCACCTATTAACTATGATATATTATCCGGGCGGCCAACTAAACTGACGCTTCCCCATTAAGTGAAAATGAACATGATCAACAGTCTGTTGACCATATTTGCCATAATTATTAACTATTCTAAACCCATCCTCTAAATTATTTTCTGCAACAAGAACTTGAATTGCAGTAGTCACCTCTGCCATAACTCCAGAATCAATTGTCATAATCGACTGACAATGTTCCGTTGGCACAACTAAACAATGGAAAGGAGCAACAGGATTAACATCCATAAATGCTATTACCTTACTGTTCTTATATATAATCTTTGTCGGAATATTTCCTTTAATGATTTTACAGAAGATGCAATCATCCATGAATAAAAGAACCATCCTGATAGTTTTCTAACTCATACGATAAGCAACATTTTAAACGCCCACAACATCCTGATAGTTTTGGAATATTAATAGAAAGTCCCTGTTCCTTGGCCATTTTCACAGTAACTGCTGATCCCTTATTCCAATCAACGCAACATAAAGTTTTTCCGCAATCTCCAACACCACCAAAAAGTTTTGCTTCTCCTCTGCTCCCAACTTCCCTTAATTCTACTTTTGCATTTAAATGTTGAGATAAATCCAAGGTAAAAGGCTGAAAATTATTCTTTTTGGCTTTATTATGTTTATCTTTTTTATTATCATCTTCTCTTTTGTAATAAAAAATATATCTATAACCATCAAATATCTTTTCAACTTTAAAAAATTTAACGCTTATATTATGTTGATGCTTTTTCTTAATACATTGGATAAAAGCCTCTGTTTCATCTGAAGTTAACTTACTATATACATCAAGATCTTCAGGAGTAGCTATTCTAACTATCCTTTTAACAATTATCTCAGACTTAAACGCAGGCTTCATATTAGGAAGCTCTTTCCTTAGAGTAATTTCTCCAAATTCATGACCTCTATTTGTCTCTACAACTACCTTTTGCCCTAAGATTACAGGTATTTGTATCTTCTGAATTGGATAAACCTTATCAAAAAAACGAAATTTAACACCGAAATAAATACTTCCTTCGCTTTGTTTACGTTCCTTTTCCTTGTAGTCATTATTATCTATATTCTCTTGTATACTATCCATGATATTCCTTTATCTCTAAAAACATTAACAACAAATTATTAACAACACTAACTGGACGATTAAGGTACAAATGATATTTTCTTACAATACCAGACAAATGCAAGAATTTATTTAAGTGAGAACTCTTAAATTCTTCAATATAATACGCTTCTAGTTTAATTAAGAAATCTTTTACTTCAGCTCTTTCAAATTTATTCGCTTCAATATATAAAAGTAATTCTTGAACAGTATTATTCTCTATAAAATCATTGAATTTGTCCACCGAAATAAACTCGGTTAATTCTTGACTCAAATCCATTTCTTCCACCTGACCAAAAATTATCATCTGTGATCTAGACCTAATTGTTGGCAATAAAGAATATTGATTAGCTACGTCAAATACAAATAAAACCTTACTAGGAATATCCTCTAATATCTTCAACAAACCGTTTAAAGCAACAGGAGTAAGATCTTCTGCATGATCGATATATACCAACAAATGTCCTTGATAGGAACCATTAAGGATTTCCATTCTTAATTCCCTTATGTCCTCAGCTGAAATACTTTTTTTCTTTTTATTATTTTCAGTTTCATTATCTTTAGAAATCAGTTTAAAAGAATGAAACCTTCCTTCATTAATAGCTTTACAATTACTACAACTACCGCATGGTTTATTGGTGTTTGAACAATTTAATATAGAAGAAAGATACTTAGCCATCTCAAGCTTCGCGTTTCGATTACTCCCTGCAAAAACATAGCTAGGGAATACCTTGCAGTTTTCTACAGAGTTATCAATCATTTGCATAACCCTCTGATTAATAGAAACATTCTCATAAAGAATATTTTTCATTAATTACCTTTATTATCTGTTCATTAACATATTCTAAGGTTGTATTTGTAGTATTTATCATCTTCATTCTTTCTGGCTCTACCTTTTGAATCTCAAGATAAGTTTTTCGAATAAGTGCATGGAAAGCAGCACTTTCATTTTCAAATCTGTCACTTGCAATTTTAGTAGCTCTCTTTATACCAACCTCATACTCAACATCAAGAAGAATAGTAATCTCTGGCTTTAATTCATAAGAAGAAAAATCATTCAAATAATTAATTAACTCTCTAGGGAATCCCCTACCTCCAACCTGATATGCAATTGTAGAATCTACAAACCTATCACATAAAACAAAATAGCCTTTTTCTAACGCAGGCAAAACGATTTCTTTAATATGTTGAGCTCTATCAGCTTGAAATAACAATAGTTCTGTTCTATCTCCTATAGAAATATCATAGGTACTTAAAATCATTCCTCTTATTTGACCACCAAGCTTTGTTCCTCCTGGCTCTCTTGTTACCAAAACGTTTTTACCTTTTCCTTTTAAATACTCAGCCAACTTATTAATCTGGGTAGATTTTCCTCCACCCTCAGGACCTTCAAAAGTTATAAAGTGACCTTTAAAATTCTTTTTTGCCATATATTTTCACTCTCCTCGTAGGTTCTTTACCAACACTTTGACTTATAAATCCTTGTGCAAAAATAAGTTGATGTTGAAATCTTCTTACAAAAGAATTAGCAACAGGCAACTCAATTGGTATTGATGTTTTTTTATATTTTTTTATTGCTGAAAAAACGACATCTTCAGCTTCTTCTGTTTGAGTAGAATCTTCTATTCTAAAATAAAATCTCAAAAACTTAGTTAATTGAGGAAAGGTTGATGACTTAACAGTATGAATAGGAATCTTATGTGTTCTGCCATATTTCTCAATAGCTGAACTCCTCCTTAAGCTTGACTTGGTAGTCAGAATAACATCAGCTTCTTCAGGCTTACTTACAATTAATCCAGATAACCCTAATGAATCTAGTGCAAATTCAAAATTAGCCCTATTAATTGAAAAAATAAAAAACTT
>JBAXBT010000122.1:0-4771 GCA_037141875.1 Candidatus Riflemargulisbacteria bacterium | reverse complement strand
AGTAAGCCTCACGCCAGAAGTTACCTCTTGCCATAAGCTACAATCGCTTAACTCATCTACTGAAACCTTATAGAAAATATTACTAATGCCAGAATATCCATTATCTGTGATAGTTATCGAAACGTGATTGATAGATGTTGGAGCCGCATTGTACCAACTGGAATGAATGGGTTCTAGATTAGTGAACCCAGGAGGAATATCATCTTTAAGTATATAAAATGCAGTAGCACAAATGCTATTCATAGCATGATCATTAAAAGAAACTATAACATTATTAGTCCCAACTGACAGATAATCCCAACTTATATAAAAAGCATTATTATACAAAGAACTGTCATGACTTACCTTAATTGAAATCCATTTTCTAGTAACTCCTGTCCCTGCAGTCACTATCGAATAATTAATATTATTAATATCAGAACTTCCGGTATCACTAAAACTAATAACAACTTCTTTTAACCAATCTGGAGATACCCGATGCCACATTTCTTGCCACTCACTAGCGATTGGACTTATCAGATAAAAAGAAGGGGAAATATTATCTTTCTTAATCCTTAAGACAGGAATCTCTGAACCAACTAAAGGATTTCCAGCATGGTCATTACCTGAAAGAAGTATTTCGTTAGTACCATTCGCAAGCTCACTCCAGGATACAGGAATTTGAAGAGTATAAGATGTGTGGTTTAAAGTACTGCTGTCAGTAATCCAATCGTTATTTAAAAGACTCCCATTCCAAGAAACACCATGGTAAATACATGCTAGATTAGAGCTACCTATATCATTAAAAGTAACGGTTAAAGCAGAAGCACCTATTTTATTTCTAAAATCGTCTGTTGAGCTAATCCACATATCAAAAGCTGACTGAGAAACAGATTTGGAGAAGGTTGGGCTGATCTCGTCTTTCCTTACATAAAAGGCAAAATTAAAGGTGGAATTATCAGCCCAGTCAAACGCCTGAACATATATATTATTTGTACCGTTATCTAAAGCAGACCAATCTAACGACCAATTATATATAACACTATTATTACCAGAAACTCCTGTAATATTATTAGTAACCCTAGATTTCCTTGAATCCTGACTTACAATATAGCTAGCCATCTGTAACTTAGACCCACCAAGGTCACTGAAATCTATATCTATTGATGTCAGCCAACTAGCACTAGGAATTAAGGATGAACGTAACCACCAATTAAAAGTAGTAGTCCATCCTGTCATATTATTTGTAATATTTGGGCTAATAATATCCTTAAGAACTTGAAATACAGGTCCTGAAACAACTAGATTTCCAGCTCTATCATTAAAAGAAACATATATCTCATTAACGCCAGAAGTAAGAAGCGACCAATCGACTGTCCAATTAGGCGTAAATGACGGCTTATTATAAACAATACTGTTGGATGTTATCCCTCTTATAAACTGATTATTATTATAAGACACTACATACTGTATAGTCGAAAAATTGGAATAACCAGTATCATAGAAATCTATATTAATGCTTGAATTATAAGTAGGAGAAGTCCGATGCCATTTTTGCATTTCCACAGCATTACTAATCTTCCAATTTCCTGAAATCTCAAAATTCGGAGAAACCATATCTTTCTTAATAAAAAAAGAATAAGCAGAAGCTGTATTAAATACTTGTCTTAAAAAATCACCTGAGTTATCACCAACCTCAATTGCAATATTATTAGTCCCGTTATTAAGCAGATCCCAATAGTTCTTGCCTAGGTTAAGTCCTGGATTATTAAAACCAAGACCAACGATATTATTTTTAGATATATTCTGAGTAGCAATATACTCCTCATTTGCTGTAGAATTAAACGTTGTAACATACATTTTGACATACTGAATGCCTGAAAATCCCCTATCTGAAACATCAGCAGTAAGATTCAGCATCCAAGGACTAAAATTGTTGTACCAAGTATCAATACTATTATCACTTATAAGCTCCCTATTTATCATCATATTAGGAGTTAGCGTATCTTTCTTTAAATATAAAATGTTCTTACTAAGAGTCTCATTTCCTGCATAATCTTTAAAAATAACTGAAATATAATTGGTGTCATCAGTCAATACATTCCAGCTAACTATCCATGTAGAGGAGTATGAATAATCACCATTCCAAATCCATGAAGAACCAGGAATTTCTGTGTTTTGCCAAATATTAAAAGTGTTACGATAATTATTAGCAGTAACCACATAATTTAAAGAAACCAATCCAGAATAACTATAGTCATAGAAACTGAAATTAATTCCTTGCAATAATGGGTTATCTTCTCTATACCAAAGATTATAGGTTGCAAATGGATAACCACGGGTATAATTACCCGTTGGATATTGTGTGTCAACCTTAATAGTAAATGCGTTAAAAGAAAGAATATTAAATCCATGGTCCTCAGCTTGAATCCAGATTTCATTTGATCCAATATTAAGTGAGGACCAAGCAATATTGATTGAAGCAAATTCGTCGACGCTAGAATTATATGGTGTCAGTGTCCAAGGAATATCATTTATCTGGCCACTATTATTAGTTATTAACTTATAGGAAATAGTTGAAATATGAGAACCACCTGCATCCATTATCTTTATTGGCAAATCTGTCCACCAATCAGGTTGATCCTTATACCATCTATTCAATGTAACATTAAATTCTAAAGGCATTAACTCTGTAATTTCTCTTTGCGGAACTTGCGTATCTTTATTAATGAAATAACTAAGTTCTAAGGTAGAAAAACCTGCCATGTCTAACACATAAAAATATATCTCGTTAGTGCCTTCTCCTAATGCATTGTAATTGATTGCAACATCACTCGTATAAGAATAAACTGCTTCTGTTGCAAATGCAGAGACTAAAAACCATTGAATTCCATAATCTCCATAAGGATCTTCACTTACTTTTTTTATCCCGTAATTAATAGTAGCTAGACCGGAACTACCAACTTCCTCAGAAAAAGTAACTACAAAAGGAGTAACAATTAATGGACGCAACTCTAGAGGGAAATAGGCATTATAAGTTATACCTTTCGCAAAAGAATGATTTATATGCGGTGGACTTGTGTCTTTCCTTAAAGTAAAAATTGATCTGTTCGTGCTTGCTGTGTTGCCTGCAAGGTCATTAACTGAAATAAATATTTCATTTTCACCATCAGTAATCTGATCCCAATCTAACTGAACATATTGTATGATATCGACCCTTGAGTAGGTAGGATCTGTTACCCACCTAATCCCATTAGTAAACTTATTGCTACTAACTCCATATTGAACAATATTAATTCCTGAATACCCATTGTCGGTTATGGTAACAGCAAAATTAAGTGATGGTGAAGAATCACCACGACCAGGAACGCCATCCCTAGCTGGAAACCGATAAAAATATACATCTTTAGAAATAACATTACTACTTATGCTAGGATTAATAGTATCCTTGTAAATAGTAAAAACCTTTTCGTTATACCTATTTAATGCATAGTCATTAAAAGACACTTGAATATCATTTGTACCATTATCTATTTCCTGCCACGCTATAGACCAATTATCAAAGGTAGTGGTTCCTCGTGCATCACTAGTTAAATAATCCCAACCTTTTCCATTAATTTGATAAGAAATACTAGCAAGACCTGACCCTCCCTTATCAAAAATGATTACATTAAAAGTACTCATCCCATTTGGAGTATTAACTGAATACCAAAGATCAAACTTTTGGGTATTAGGAAGTAATGCCTCATTATTGATTAGGTTTGGAGAAATAAGGTCTTTACTAATCCTAAGAATATATGAACTCGTTGAATTAAATGCAAAGTCATTTATTGAAACATAGATTTCATTAACACCATTTGTTAAAACATTCCAGCTGATAGGCCAAGACTGATAATACTTATCAAATCTTCCATTTACGCTAAAATTCTGAGAAATATTCTCGCAATCTGTAATTGTATACCATTTGATGGAATTGTTAATTGATACACCATACTCAATCCTATGTATATTTGAAGAACCAACATCATCAAAGGTAACCATTACCTCCGATAACCACGATGAAGTATTAACGTTACTATACCAACCCCTTGCTCGTGTCTCATTATTATGAATCTGAGGGACCTCCGCATCTTTTAATACTTTAAATAAATACTTATTGGTTTGATTGCCAGCATTGTCATTAACCGTAACAAATACTTCAGTATATCCATTATTAAGTGAAACCCAAGCAATGTTCCATGGCTTATAGTTATAAGTGATTCCATTCCTAAATAACTCTATTTCATTCTGAATTATATTATGAGATACCCATAATAGAATATCTTTTATCCCTGAACCAGGGTAACCATCTATAAAACTAACTTTAATAGGAGTTGATTGATTGTCCTTGTCATAAAATGCTTTATTGTAATAGACTATTGGTCCTTCAGATATATTCACGTTTGCAGAGGAAATATCTTTCTTAAAAGTTATTGACTTAGCGAGACTTATATTTCCTGCATTATCCTCCACTGTTATAGAAATGGTAGAAATACCTTGATATAGTTTATTCCAACTTACTGGTACGCAATAATAAAAATCATTAGATGCTGCCACAAAACCTAAACTTCCATTTAAAAAAGTCTCTGAACCAAGAGCAGCCCCTTGTCTAACCTCATATTTTATTGATTTGATCCAAGACTCACCACCATCTATAACATGTATAGTTACTCCTATACTTGAAAGTGCCATGTTATACCAATTTTCGGTACTAAATCCAATTTGCTCTATTGATAGACTTGGAGACTTGGTA